>CANBWW010000001.1 GCA_947373235.1 Candidatus Altimarinota bacterium
AATCACCTCTTCAGAGCTCTCATCTCGATATATTTTCAAGCTTTCATGCAGTTTCGTTTTTATCAAAAATATACATCTGCAATTCTTATTTTCCTCCTTTTTCTTACTCAGACTGTTCAGGTCTCTTTTTTTGACCATACAGAAGCTGCTACAGAGGATTATCATGATGTGGTTTCTATCGTTGTCGATACTGACACGTACAGCGAATTGAAGTGAGATATTAAGCAATATAGTCAAGATATACAGACCTACCTCGGATCTACTCGAGTGTCTCTTTTTGTCGTTCCAAAAAATACTCCACCGGAAGCGATCGCTGCACAAAATGAAAAACTCTATTACCAGGGGGACTGAAAGGATGGGGTTTCATCTCTTGTAGGGACTATTTTGATCGGAAATGTTCCGATTCCAGTTGTCGAAAAAGATGGAGAATCGTTCCCAAGTTTGTATCCATATGTGGATTTTGATGATAAACGTTTTGTGTATGATCCTCAGATAGAAAAATATACTTTTTCCAAAAATACTAATGAAACCAGTGATGTAGAGATATGGCATGGAGTTATCGATCCTGCACTCGGAAGAGCTTGGAATGGCGAAAGTGATATCCAGAAAATAAAATGATTTCTTGCAAAAACTCATGAATTTTATCAAGGAAAATGAAAATTCACACCTTCAAATATACCTCCACGGGTATTTTATTATGATGGTTATAATGAAAGTGCAGCAATCGGTTCGAGAGAGTTATATCAGTATGCACTCTTTATAAAAAATGCAGAAAATATCGCATATGGTCGTTTTACAAAATACTTGCTTTCTGATATCAATGATGCCCTGAAACTCTATGATGCAACGAGCCCTGATAGTATAAAAACGACCGATATCCCGAATTTTTCAGAACTTCAAAAAGAAAATCCTGATCTTGCGAATATATCTGGTGATACTCTCACACCAGATATGCTCAAGAACCTTTCAGATATACAGAGTCAAAATATTATCAATAGTTTTATAAAGAGATTTTATGAGATTATTAATTCCAAAACTCTTGGAGATGAACGACTCTTTGTCCATAATGCTGGTCGATACAATAATGGATCTGATGTACGGGTTGATCAAGGTTCTGTGGATGTTTCTTTGCTCGATGAGACTGCCCTCAATACTATAAAAGGTGCAAATGATGCTCTCGAAACAGCCATCAATAAAGTTATCACTGATGCGAATTATGCTCGTAAAATCCCTATTTTTGATTCCTATCAGAACTATAAAAATACTAATGATTATGATAATACCAGAGATGCGAATAAAGTGTATCAAAATTATTTTCTCGGAACAAAAAGTACCCAGATCACCGATCCAAAACAGTGTACGATTGCAAGATGATCGACTATAAATGAGCAAAGTCAGATGTGAAAGGGAATACTCGTAGAAGCAAATACAACTTTTGATATTAATTCTATTTCATGACAGATTGGTTACCTTTCTGGTGATACTGATGAACTCGTAAAACTTCATAAGTCTTCGGATTATTCTTGTTTTGATCCGAACACGAGTGAACCAAAACTGAATTCTTACTGGCGGAATAATAGTTTTCTCAATTTTTCAACTTCTCCTTCGACGAATCCAACAGATATTCTTTTTGGTCCTCTGTGAACTGCGAGTTTTACTGGTATGAGTCTCCCGATTTCTTCCCTCGGAGGGATGAAAGAATCAGACCGTGTAACTGCACCGTCTATCAATAATTGTCTAGATAATTCTTATCAATTCGCACTGCTTCAGCCATATACTTTTTCTTATGATATTGGTTATCGGTCTCATGGATCTGATGAATCTTATAGTTGTAATTCTTCTTGGCCAGATGAATGGAATACAAGTGGGGCTTATGGTTGTCAACAAAGAAGTACAGAAACTCCACGATTTACGTGTCTCACAGAACAGGTTCCTCTTTCACAAAGTATTTCTACAAAATTTTCTGATCGACTTCCCGATTATTCATGACAATCATGTTTTGCATGAAATCTTACACTTGATGGAAAAGTTATAAAAACAGCAAATAGTCCTTGTATATACTATGATAGAGGAGATGATAACTCTCATCAACGTGATGATACAGTGTATCAAAATCTTTCTTATCATACGATTCCCTCACTCCTTACGCATATTTCTCCAACGTCAGAAGAAATAGGTGCTGCAACTGCAAATTCTATCACCCCAAACATCCCTGTGGATATGGTACGAAGTGTAGATTTTCTGACTCCAAAAGGAAATATAGCGACTTTTACGTATCCAGATTTTTTCAAAGCTCCGGGGAATACCGTTGCAGAAATGCGAACATACCTGAAGAATCTTTCAGAGAGTGAATGGAATAAAGTGATCACTACTGAAAATGGAACGAATTTGACCTCAAGTGAATCTGGTGCGAATCTTGCCTTGGGTGCAGGTATTTTGCCTTCGACTCCAATTGATTGGAATTCTCTGATTTCGGACAGTGTACTTATTCAAGTTTTGCAAGCTAAAAACTGGATGCATCCAGATGTTTCGAAAAAATATACAGATGCCCTGACGAGTGATCTTTCTTACAGTCATACTCTCTGAGGTGATGTGTCACTCGATCCTCCAAAAACTCCAGGAACTCGAGATGGATATGAGATAGCGTATCTTGGGCTCACATCTTTTCAGCCGACAGGGGAGAGTGGCTCAACTGATCAAAATACGAGTATACAGGCCTACAATCAAAAAATGGCAACGCTCCAAGGACTCAATGTTTCCGATACGGATATTTCAGATAATCCATCATCTGGGAGTGATCCATATCCAGATAGTACCGCGTGTGGTGATCCTGGATGAGTCGATATTTTTCAGTGGCCAGCAGCGGTTGCTTGTTGGATCAAGACCGTAAAACCAAAAATTTCTTCTGGAATGTGTGGTGGAAATACTATTGGTATGGGCTTACTAAGTGTTCCAAAGGCGACTATTCCTGATGGTGTTTCGAGTGATTCTCAGGCATTGAAATCTTACTTTGATGCTTCTCAGCTTACTTATTCTCTTCCGAGAACGGTGATGCAAAAATCTGACTCCGTTTCTGTGAGTTTTGACTTTCAAAAAAATGGCGCTCATATCGACCTTCCAGAAAATACGAATGTAAAACTCGATATCATTTCTCTTACCGATACAGACGGAAAAAATATTTCTCTCGATAAATCGGATAATCTTCTCCAAATTGCACCAGCAAGTCAGCCATATGGATCTGAAAAAACGACATTTCTCCTTACTTCTGGATGACAACTCTGAAGTGTAAAAATAAGATGAACGCTGACGACTGCACTTCCAGATGGAACGACATACACAAGTTTTTCAGATGATATCGTCATAAGAATCAGCGATGAGTATCTCGATGTATCTCCGACCGTACAAGGCATAGAAGCAAGCTCCATCGATACAACCCTCCTTGATCCAGTGAAACTTTCGTTGACTGCAAAAAGCAATCAAAATAATGCCTCTATATCATCAGTACTTCCATATACACTCGATATCTATGATGATATTTCTGATGAATTACTTGCTTCAGATATTCAGATACATTCTTCCACTGACTATAGCATTCCAATTGATTATACCAAAAAAATCTGACTCTATAGATTTGAGATTCATGACCAAGCTTGAAGATTTGGGGAGGCGACTCTGGCAGTTCGTTCATGACCATTGGCAAAATCCAACTTCTTACCACTTTCAGACACGATTGTAAAAAATATTGATTCATACGGTGCGATCGATCTTCTCGATGCAAAAGATAATCTTCTTACACCAGAGCTTCATACCATCGAATTCGAAGCGCAAGGATGATATCTTGTCGATAGTGATGGAAAACATGTTCAAAAAATGTCGATACAAAGTATAGATAGTGAAATTCCCCTTGCTTTCGGTGCTGATGCTGCCTGAAAAATAAATATTTCTTATTCGATCGATGGAGTTGTGACGGCTTCTCGCCAGATCGACGTCGTTAATATAGCAAAAATAAAAATCAATCGTCGTTGAACTCCTGTGGTTGGTGGTCCGGCGGTTTCTATTTTTGCTGAAGTAGTTGATGAAAATGATCAGCTTCTTTCAGGATTCCATTCTTCGATTTCATTTTCTCTTCCGACACTCGCGGGTTCTTTTGCTACTGGAACGGTTGCTATAGAAAATGGTAAAACAGATGATTTTTCATTTCTTCCTGGTCGTGTTGCTGGCCAACAGATGCTTTCTATATATGTTCCTGGAATCGGAACTATCCCAGATGTTCCGTTTTCTATTTCTCCCTGAGCGCCATTTTTTATACAGTCAGCTCTCGGCGATGACTTTACGACTTTTAGTGTCGAAGACCGATATGGCAATCTTGTGCCAAAGGATTTTGTAGGAACTTTGCAGAAAGATGTTGATCCATCTCTACCGATAAACTTTACTGCGGGTATTTATAGTACACCAAGAACTCCTGGATATTTTACTGCGACCGTTCCAGAAATAGCCAATTCGAGTATTTCATATACTGATACTGATGGAGTTCATACGATTTCTGGTATTCCAAGTACACCGATTTTTGTTCCTACACCGAAACAGAAATTTGTATTCCGTCCTGATTACAATGCACGATATACGGTTTTTGCTGGAGATAGTTTTTTAAGAGAATCAGAAAATATCCTCTATGACACAACTCCTGGAGCTTCTCAAAGTCTCGCCGCAAGTACACTTCTCACTTCACCATACCAGACAGAAAATTATTTTTCTATCTTTCCTGGAGGTGGATATAGCCTCTGAAATGCTTCGGATATACTCATGAAGGCAAGTGCTCATCTGGAAAAAAATACATTGATTTTGGAAGCTTCTGACAGTGTGAGCCATACGCGTATTGCTCGTGTTTCCTATCCAACGAGTGGACTTCTTTCGAGTGTGTGTGAAGAAAGTTCGACAGACTCTCAAGATTGTCTGACCGTTCCTTCATGAGGAGGTATCAGATTTATTACGTATAAAGATGGGCAATATCAGACTCAAAATGATGGAAATATCATGACGATCGCTCAGTCTGGAAATATCAAACTTCGTTATGATAGATCTGCATGACTCGTCCTCGCTGCTGGTATCACACTTTCTCCTGTTTCTGCAGATTCCAGTGCGGGACTTCTTCTTGATGTGATAGATGGAGACAAGTCGATCGGTCGTATATTTCTTGCAACTGATCCAAAACTCTGAGTACAAAAATCAGCTGATATATTTCTTCCAGCTTCGACTCCTGTTCTTGAGTCTACTCATCCATATTTGGAAAAACCAGTCTATTCACAGATTTTTGATTCCCAAAATGCTGGCTATAGTATCTATACCAAACCAAAAACATCGGATCTAGATGAGACGATGATCGGACCAAATTTTATAGATTCTCTCGGTTCTATAACGGATACTGCTGGTGTCGGATGGCATGATAAAAATCGTATGATGCTTTCTTATAGCGCTGGCGATACCGTGGGTGAAGCAACCAAATGGTTTCAGACGTATACGATGGTCAATCTCTGAGATCCAGTCGCCCATGTAGACGTATGAGCGGTTGGTACAAATCAAGAAGGGATCGATCGATCGATCGGTACGGAACTTGCTTCTGGTGCACGTGGAAATATTGTTTCTGTTGCCCATCATGATATGAACAATGATGGCTATGAAGATGTGATCATAACCTATGATGATGGTTTTGTGGAACTCTATCTCAATCTGAATGGTCGTTTTAAAAAAAGTCAGATGATCGGATATGTACCAAATATTTCTCCTGATCAACTTTCTTTTTGAGATTTCACAGGAGATGGTTTTTCCGATATTATCGGACTCAATGATTCGGGATGACTCCTCTTCATCGATAATAGTGATAGAAAATTTGTCCAAAAACCAATTTCTCTCGATGATTCCTCCGCTTCCATTCCAGATCATATCACTCAGTATAAGATCTACGATATGGACGGAGATAAAAAGGAAGATATTGTTTATCTGACTGAAGCTTGAGAACTCTGAGTTCTTTATGGAACACAGACGGCATGAGTTTTTTCGAAACATATAGCGGACTCGAGTTTATGAGTTTCACTTTCACCTGATGCAGAAACTGGATGAGGAGTTTTTCATGCAAATACAGTACCAAACACTGTTCCACAGAGTACCGATCCAGAAAATGATACGAGCCTCATTCAGGCAGATGTCTACTATCATCGAACACTTCCGAGTCCTTCGAGTGATTCGACAGTGACCTAT
Source organism: Candidatus Altimarinota bacterium (assembly GCA_947373235.1). GTDB lineage: Bacteria > Patescibacteriota > Gracilibacteria > BD1-5 > UBA2023 > CANBWW01. The sequence continues at coordinate 6,256 of CANBWW010000001.1, forward strand.
TCACAAAATGATTCAATCGATACTATTACCAATCTTTCTCCATCAAGTCCACAAAATGCGACTACTTCCAATTTTGTGTATTCAGAATATGCACCTGCTTTTGGTCTCGATATACAAAAAACATATAACAATATTTCTGCTGCAAAACTCCATGCAGGGGATCTTATACAAGTGGATATCGCACTGAAAAATACAACCACGAGTACACTGTCACAGATAGAATATCTAGATACGATTCCCAAGATTTTTGATCCGAAAGATACAAAAAAATATCAACTCATTATCGATAATGAAGCAACAGAGAAAAACTTTGTTCCACTCACGAGTGGTGATTTTGATGCTGACTTTATAGGAATGGATATTCCTGCAGGAAAAACCCTCCATATCCGATATACTCTGAAGGCACTTCCTACGACTTATGGAGAGATGCAGGTGGGAAATCTCCAAAAATGACAAGTATGAGAAGATGGATATTGAGATATTTGATTCAATGCTTCTACGACCTGCGGAACGAGTATGATGCTTTGGAAATCTACGTCTGGACGTACTTTTTCGAAGGGAAGTGCTGATTTTTCTCAGCCGATAGTTCCTACGAGTATCCAAAATCAGATCGATCAAACCAATGGTGAAATCGCGGGTGCCCAGCATCTTTCGAGTACGAGTTCTACACTCTGAGCATTGACGAGTGACTACAATAATATGTCTGAATCAAATGGTTCTGTATCGGCCCCGTTTCAGGCAAATGTACAACAAAGTGGTCAAAATTATGTAGCATCACTCGATCCAAGTCCTGCATTTACTCAAAAAGTAACGACCATGGCTCAAAATATTGCAGATTGACTTTCTTGTGGATTTGGTGGGGGGTCATGCATGTCTTTTCCTATGAACTGGGCACCACTCGCACCAGGAAGTGATCCGGTTCTTTTTGGGAAACCTGTCGGAGATGGTCTCAAAGTAGGCGAGGGTATTCCTCTTTTTAGTGGATTAACCGGATATCCTTTGCAAGTTGGTCCTGTCTGTGTCCCGATTCCAGTCGTGTGGCCTGCATCACCTTTGGCATGGCCAGCCCAAACATGCCCAACTTCAAACTATGAAGCTGGATGGGCAGAAGTCGGGTCGATCTTGGCATCAGGATGACATCAGCCAGCTTCACCACTTTTAGGTGCCGGTTGAATGTTCGGTATATCGAGTCCAACTAATTTTCTCAGAATTTTTGTAAGCCCAACACTGACCCTTGGAGTTTGAACTGCTATCTGTATGGGTCCAGCAAATATATGATGACAATTTCCACCGAAATGACTTTCACCATTTATTCCATGAGGAAACTGTATCGTTCTGGCAAAGCCGATGAATGTCTGTAAGGGTGATGGTTCAAGTGCTGATGGAGATGTTCAAGGGGTTTCATGACTGTGAAGCGTGACAGATGCATGGAATGCAGGAAGTTGTAGTATAAAAGCAGATACTTCTACGGATATCGCAACCACCAATAAACAAACAACACAAGATATTATCTCCTATTTACAAAACCCAGATACCAAGAAAGTAAATGATATCTATGCTTCTCTGGCAAAGAGAGGTCCTCGAAATCTCTCTTCAGGATGACCACTTCTGAGTATGGGTGATAATAGTTCCTGAACGAAGATCGATGTAGATATCGATACGACGAAACCCTTCGATATGCATAATATCGTGAAGGTCAATAATACTCGTATTCCAGGTTTTCCTGATTTTATTATGGATTGGGTCGCACGTCAGACGGATGAGATTACGAATAAGCTCATGACTCCACCGAATATTGTCGTTATTCCGCCAAGAAATTTTAGTCAATATGGAACTTCGGATAAGAGTTTTTCAAATTTTTCTGATGCATTTAGTCAAAAAGCATATGTCGATGCGTATGCGAATTTCCAACAAAAACTCTGACAAGCGGGAAATACTGATGTTGCTTCCAAGCTCACAAATATGACCACTTCTCATAGTGATCTTTCTGCTGGGTATGAGAAGGCACTGGATGGATTTATCCAAAATCATGCTTCTGCCTTAAATAGTGCAAAAGGTGGAGTAAATCAAGCAAATGCGGTCTTCCAATTTCTTGGTCAACTTCCATTTCTGAAGGTACAAAAAACGCAAGTCGCGATCAATGTTCCGTGGATTCTTCCCCAAGAACTCGATCGATATGCTCGTACTTTATCTCAATATTCAGCTGAACTTGATAGAACTGAAAAGCAGTGGTGTGCAGGAAAAACTGCTGCCCAATGTACCGATATTCATGCGAATGCCAATGTTTCTGCACTGCGTACAAGTATCCAGAAAAATTTGGCGATGATCGAGACGTATAAACATTTCCCTGATAAACTCCAAAAATATCTCACTTGGAAACAACGATACATTGCTGAAATCATGTGTAACGTGAACGCTTTCGAACAGATGATCGGAGGATGGTACAACGATAACGGTATCCGATTTCGTAAATGGGCCGAGTTCTATGTGCTCGTCAAGACAGTGATGGAAAGTTGGCAACCAGTGATTGATATATTCAAAAAATGAGATGCTCAGTGTTCTGTCTGTCGAAATGAACGATGAGATCTAAAATACTATAAGATCAAACTTATCAGTATACTTATACCGACCCTTCCGATTATCCAATTTCCGAGATGGCCAGATATTGTCCTCGATCTTTCTGATATTCGTATGTGACTCACGATCGCCGTACCAGAATTTAACTTTCGTATCAATCCGATCCGTCTTCCAAATCTTCCGCTCTTAAATCTTCCTGCACTTCCATCGATTGGTCTTTCATTGCCACCACTCCCGATCCTTCCAGCGATTCCAAATCTCCCAGATTTACCAGATCTTCCATCATTTCCTCGTGTACAACTTCCATCGCTTCCACCACCACCAAAACTTCCAAAAATATTTGGTTCTCTTTCAGCATCTCTCTGACTCCTACAACTTTTCCAGAAAATCCGTTGCTATATGGAGAAAACGATTCTCGTCCCAGAGTGGCAAGCTGGATCAGTGATCGCTGATAGAACAGAACGACAGGGGACATTGAATCTCGATTTTCTCAAAGTACAACTTCCACAGTATGCTGTACCAACTATCCGAGAAATCCGAGTTTCTACACATATTGACTTCGAAAAGAGGACAGATTTTATTACTGAATTCGCACAAAAAGCGGTGAAACCAATAAACTCATTTAGTGCGGATATACAGGGAAGTGTCCAAAGTTCTCTTGATAAAGCTGGGCAAGATGTCCAAAATGTTGGAGCTGGAATACAAAATGGAATCGATAATGCAACGAAGGATCTCAAAAATATAAATCTCAAAGTCGATGCCAATGGAAAAGTCATCCAATCTTCACTCGATGAATCGAATGAGGATTTTGATCAAAAGACTTTTTCAGGGTTGATCGCTTCACTCACATCTGAGAAAGATACACTTCTGGATACAGATGATTTTACAGATGATTTATTGAAAGAAATGCAACATGCTTGAGAAGATACCACCGTTTTGAAAAATTCTCTTCAAAAATCTAAAATAGAAAGTGACGAGATAACGAAGTGAATGGAGAAAAATTTCCATGAAAATATGCAGCTTTTCTATAAATATCTCAATGCGGAAACAGCTGATACGAAGGAACAAGAAAAAATGATCGAACGACTCAAGTGAGATATCCCAACACCACTCGTAGATGCCGATTTACCACGTGCGCATTTTGTTTCTGATGAAAGTAGTCTTTCTGACGGAGCTCTTGATGATTATAATTCAGCTATTTTAAAAAATCAGAATACAGCTCAGATTTCTGTCTCATCAGGTAATTCGAATATTCAGGCTACAGAACATCTTCAGTGAAAATTGGGTCGCCTTCTCGCTGCCAATACTCTCTCTACGCCCACAACAACCCCATCTGATACGAGCTATGCCCCTTTGTATACAGGTATTTATGTACTTACACCGAGCGGAGTTCAGACAAAATTATTTGATTATACAGATATTCTTGATCCAGCTGAGAAGCCACAAGTTTTTGATTTTGATAAAGATGGTGACGCTGATTACCTCTATATTCTTGGATGAGTTGTCTATGTAAAATATTCTTCCTTACATACACCAAAGAAAACTATTGATACCGATATAAGTTTTAGTGATCTCGATATTTCTGCTCGTCCACAGGCTCCAAATTTCTTTGATGAAACAATCTCAAGTCCAGGGAATATACAACTCTCTTTCACTCCTGCTGACGAGAGAGATCGTGATTTTCGCCTCGAATTTTTCGATCGATATACTCAATGGGATCTTGCTACTCTCAATGAATGAAAGCCAGATCTGAATGCACCAAAATCAACGGTTGATTTTTTTGTAGAAGATCCCGGTGATACACAAAAATCCGATGGATTAGAAGTGACAGCGATTCCTGAAGTTCTCCAATCAGTCGATCATCCAAGTGGATTTATCCTCCAAGGTATGAGTGGTGTTCCGCTGAAATCTGGTACCAACTTCACACTCACCGCTGGAAGACCAATCTATACTGGAAATACTGCAGTCCGTTTGACTTATACTCTCAGTTCAGGTGTTTCTCAGTCTCTCGATATGAAAAAATATCAAAAATATGTCTTTACAGGAGATATTTCTGCTTCGATCGTTTCAGGAAAAGCATATATTTTAACACAAAGTAGCTCTGATCGTTTGGTGTATTCTGATGATTTTATCGGTATGCCGATCCTTCCAGGTACACATATCATCAACACGGACTGATGATTTACTCTCTATAATCCAAGTCTTGATCGTTCAACGGATATTTCTACAAACGAAGAATACAGAAGTGTGTGACTCTGAGTACCTGATGAAAGTTACCAAGTAAACTTTCCATACATGAATGGTTTGTATAGTGGAAAACTCACCGCACTTTCTCCAAGAAATCATGATCCTGTCTCTGCAGGAGTGACACTCTTAGCACCGCTCGCTGCTCTTGATAACAGTGCTCCAGTTGTCGATATCGCTTCAAAAATCCAGATTCCGGTATATGGAAAAATGGATTTTGATTTGAAAGATATTATTTCTGATATGAGTCCGACTCATGTTTCTATTGATCCTGATACGACCGTCGATGAAGATAAGAACTGAGTGTATGATGATGATTTTGTAAGTGCATGAACTGGTGTTAAAATCAATTCAGGTAGTATTGTCTTTGGTCCTTTCGATAATCTTGGAATACATATGATGAATCTGAATGCAGTCGATGCCTATGGAAACCAAAATCTCGTTCCTTTAGAGGTTGATGTATTTGCTCCGATTCCACAGATTAAAAATATCGATACGAATGGTATCATTCATTGATTGATTGATCCGATTACTACACTGGAACCGATTCATTTTTTCAGAATTCGTACCGGAAGTCCATTGAAACAATTATTTCCTTCGAGTACTCTTACAAAAAATGATGGAACTTTCGAGACAGGAAGCGTGTTTATTGGAAGCGGTGTAGATCTCACTTTTGGTGGAACTTCTCATATATTGGACCAAAATTCCTGACTTCCATCGACTGGAGATAATCTCAAATTCACTGTTGCATCCGCGACAAAAGATCATCCAATGATTTTTACTATTCATGATTCATCTGGAACTTCTATCCTTGATCAGACGATTTCTCTTCCCGAAAATACTCGATTCATGCTCAATCCAACAACGACTGATATACCAAAAGTTCCAAGTGTCGTGATCAATTCTTCTCAAGGATATCTTTCACAATCAGCAAATCTTCTCGATAAGAATATTCCATGAGGTGTCTATATCACCGATAATTCCTACAATCCTATTGCCACGATTGCACAAGATGGACAGATATATGCAATTGTTTCTTGAGTAACTCTTTCCGCAAAAAAATATGGTGAATTTCTTTCGACCAGTATTCTTTTGAACTGAAAAGAAATCACAAATGTGAAATATCTGGTGAATTTCTTTTATACTGTCAATAATCACTAAGACATTCCTTTTGCTTTTTTTGATTTTTTCCGTATTCTCTCAAAAAATCGAGAGAGAATATTCTTTTTCAGCAGACGTATTCGAGTTTTTGTTCTTTACTTGCCATCCTTTTCACTATGTTTCCACGTGTTACTATCGTCGGTCGTCCAAATGTCGGAAAATCTAGTATTTTCAATGCTATGTCTGGTCATCGTATCGCCATTGTTTCTGATATCGAGAATACTACTCGTGATCTTATAGAGTACAAAATTACTGATACAGAACGGGATATTTCGTATATTTTGGTTGATTCTGGAGGTATTGTTGAGGCGGATAATGAAACACTTCTTGCTGATGTTCGTGGTCGTGTAGATGACGCGATCGAGTCTTCGGATATTATCCTTTTTGTTCTGGATTATGATCGAGTGACGGAGTTCGATGATCATATCGCTCGCAAACTCAGAAAATCTGGAAAAAAAGTAATCGTCGTTGCAAACAAAGCTGACAATCCAAAAAGAGCCATGGAAGCCTACGAGCTTATGAGTCTTGGTCTTGGTATCGTTGTACCAGTGAGTGCTATGCAATCTCGTGGCTTTATCGAACTTCAAGATGCGATCGTCGCAGAGCTTCGTACTCTCGATCTTGCTGTTCCAGCCGATATTGCTGGAGAGAATCCTGATATGTTGAAATTGGCGATCATTGGTCGTCCAAATGTCGGAAAATCTTCTCTGGTAAATGCGATCTCTGGAGAGATACGTACGATCGTGAAGGATATGCCCGGAACGACTCGTGATGCAATCGATACGATTATTTCTCATAATAATGAGGATATCTGTCTGATCGATACAGCAGGTATACGCCGTGCCGGGAAGATCGGATCTGCAAATATAGAACAGTGGAGCGTGATGCGAGCAGAAAGATCCATCGAACGAGCTGATGTGGTGGCAGTCGTGATGGATGCATTCGAAGGAGTTGCCCATCAGGATGAGCATATCGTCGGTGAAGCTAAAAAAGAAAAGAAGGGAATTATCCTCGTGTTAAATAAATGGGATAAAGTCCTAGCAAAGCCAGACGTTGATAAAGATACTATTCTTGAACGATATATGCACTATCTTTCGAAGAAGTTTGATTTTCTTTCATATGCTCCCGTCGTCTTTACTTCTGCGATCGAAGGTCGTCGTATTGATCTCATCCTCGATCATGCACAAAGTATCCAAAAAGAACGCAATAAACGTGTAAAAACATGAGTATTTAACAAGTTTCTTGATCAGATTACCTATGATCATGCACCAAGTGGAAACCGAAAATCTCATAAGCCAAAAGTGTATTACGGTTCTCAGGTTGATGTGAATCCTCCTCGCTTTGTGATTTCTGTGAACAACTCCGATCATTTCCACTTCTCCTATGTCCGCTATATAGAGAATAAGATTCGCGAAGTTTTCGGATTCGAAGGAACTCCGATCGATATAGAAATGCGTTCACGCAAGAGTATCTATAAGAATAAAGATAAAGATATCATGAAGGTCGAGTCTGGAAAAGAAGAAGGAGATGAGAAATATGAACACAATATGGAAATGGTCGAAAAACGGAAGGAAGATACCAAGAAAAATATGAACAAAAAGAAGTTTAATAATTATGCGAAACGAGATGACAAAAGAAAACGTAATTAAAATCCAATCTTCAGGGTCATCATTTCTTTCAAGAAGATTTTTGATCATTTCTGCAATTTTGACAGGAGTATGATTTTTCCTACAGTACTTCACTTCAGGATTTTTGAGCCTTCTGGTAGCATTTTTCCAGATCACTCTTTTATCCATTTTTGTTGTGAGTTTTCGATTTCTTTTTTCTCGAAAAATACCGTTTCGATTCCTGTTTTTTCGTTCTGCACTGTTGTTTGGAAGTATTGCTTGATTTTTTTCTGCACTGATCCTCCTCTTTTCTTTCTATCAAAATAGTTTTCCAGGAGCAGTTTCAAAAATCACACTTTCTGATGGTGATCGTACGATTGTTTTTATACAGATGTCGCATATTGCCATACCTGATTTCTATGAAAAAATCCATACGGATCTTCTGAGTTTGAGTCATTCTTGATATCTCATATATGCCGAATGAGTCCGTCCAGGAAATGAAGAAAATACTCAGAAATTCCAAAATCTTCTCGGAATTAAGCTTACAGAAAATACCTATACCAAAATAGCCGATACCATCGGTATGCAATCACAAGGGAAAGAAATTTTTTCATGAATTTCAACGGGAAGTATTAAGAATGTAGATATTTCTATAGACGATATCATGAAAATGGTATGAACTGGGTCTATTCGTCCACAAAATCCTCCACTCGATATTGAAACCGAACTTGAGGCTCTTCCTGATGGAAAAATTCCTCCACTTTCTCAGTACATTATCCGTGCAGTTTTGAATATGATGATCAAAACTAATGCTGATACGGATACATTTCTTGGAAATATGATCGACCCAAATCTTTTTGAAACGATTCTTGGAAAAAGAAATCAATATATCACAGATACGTTTCTCCACTCAGATGATAAAAACGTTGTATTTTTGTATGGATCGCTCCATTTCTCTGGTATTTATAGCATCTTACAGGCAGAGAATCCAAATTGGAAGATCATCTCTATAGCACCATATTATCCATATAAATAAAACAAGATATTGTACACCTTTTTCCGAAGAAACTGTTTTGATTTTCCCATTCCTTTTCATATAATTCACCGGTTACTTTTAAAAAAGTAATGATTCATTATTTAAAAATCCCTTCTCATGCCAATAGATCCAAAAAAAGCAAAAAAAGCTCCTTCAAAAAAACTGAAAAACTCAAAACTCCCAAAACTTCCAAATGGTGCCAATATAAAAGTTATCCAGATAACTCCACGTACTTTTCTGATACCACTTTTTTTAATCCTCCTTTTTTCATCTCTTATCTGGGTGTGGAACGGATATGTTGGTGAAAAAGTTCACTACAATGATAACATAGGTCTCAATGCTATCCTTTCTGGCTATGCTTCTGGAACCTATGAAGAAATTGTAGTCCAGGGTGATACCATCGAAGCTAAGAAAAAAGCAATCCAAAATGTCGTGAATAATGAGATTGTGAGTACTCGAGATGTTGATCGTACGATCCTTCCTGCGAATCTTTCTATCGGTGAAATCGGTCTTTCGGATCCGAAAAACCCAACAAAAGTTTCTATTAAAAAAGAATGATGGGGGAGTGTTCTTTCTGAAACGATCCCTTCTCTTTTAGGGACGATCCTTTTTATTGGATTCCTTATTTTTATGATGAGTCGTATGGGTGGAGGTGGTATGGGTGGACCGATGGCATTTATCAAGTCACGTGCTCGTATCTACGATCCAGAAACAGATGAAAAAGTCACTTTTGCTGATGTAGCTGGTTCCGATGAGGAAAAATCTGATCTAGTAGAGATTGTCGATTTTCTGAAAAATCCAGCAAAGTATAAAGACCTTGGTGCAAAAATCCCTCGTGGTATCCTTCTCCAGTGACCTCCAGGAACGGGAAAAACTCTTCTAGCACGTGCCGTTGCTGGTGAAGCGGAAGTTCCATTTTTCTCTATATCTGGATCAGAGTTTGTCGAAATGTTTGTTGGTGTTGGAGCTTCTCGTGTACGAGATCTTTTCGCAGAAGCTCGAGAACGCTCACCTTCGATTATATTTATAGATGAGATCGATGCGATCGGAAAAAAACGTTCTCCTGGTATTGGTGGAGGTCATGATGAGAGAGAACAGACACTGAACCAGATTCTTACGGAAATGGATGGCTTTGATAATGAAACCAATGTTATCGTGATGGCAGCAACCAACCGTGCTGATGTACTCGATAAAGCACTGCTTCGTCCAGGGCGATTCGACCGAAAGGTGACAATCAACCTCCCAACTCTCCAAGATAGAAAAGAGATTCTTCAGGTCCACGCAAAATGAAAACCTTTTGCTGATGATGTAAACTGGGAAAAAATCGCGAGTATAACGATCGGATTTTCTGGTGCAGAACTCGGTAACCTTCTGAATGAATCAGCGATCTTGGCATGAAAAAAGAGTGCAAAAAGTATCACTCAGGCCATGCTTCAGCAATCTATCGAAAAGGTAGTTATGGGAAATGAAAAAAAATCTCTCCGTATGAGTGAACATGAGAAAAAACTCACAGCCATCCATGAAGTTGGTCATGCATTGGTTGGAAAAATGCTTCCACATACTGATCCAGTTCATAAGATATCCATACTTCCTCGTGGAGGTGCTGGTGGGGTGACTTGGTTTCTTCCAGAAAAAGATCGTACGTATACTTCGAAGGCGAAGTATCTCGACGAACTTGCGACACTTTATGGTGGACGTGTTGCGGAAGAGATATTTTTCTGAAACAATTATATCACCACAGGAGCTTCGAGCGATATCGAACGGGCCACACAGATCGCACGTTCCATGGTTATGAGATTTGGTTTTGATAGTGAAGTGGGTGCAGAGAATCTTGCTACTGAGGCAGCTGATGGAAACTTTCTCGGTGGAGATGGTGGTCAGAAAATGATTTCAGAAGAAACTCATCGACTCATCGATGCAAAGGTTCGATTGTTACTCAAAGATGCTTATGGTGTTGCTACGAAAATCATTTCTGAAAATAAATCCCTCCATGAAAAAATAGCTCATGAACTTCTTATAAAAGAAGAAATGCTTGAAGATGAATTCAATGTATTCTTCGAATGAATCGATGTCGTTCCTCAAAAAGTTACGATGTAATCAATATAAAAAACACACTTTCGAAAGTGTGTTTTTTATAAGTTCTATAAAAACTTGCAAGCCGAACTTCATTCCATACAATAATTCTCAATTCCTCATTTTTTCTATGCACTCCTTTCGTTTTTGAAATTCGGGTTTTACTCTTTTTGAGATGATGATAGTTATAGCTATCATTGGTATTATGTATACTTTTACGCTTGGTTTTACTGAAAATCCATCCATTTATAGGGAAAAATCTATCCGCCTTCAGAGTTATATAGAGGATGAACTCAAGTGAGCGCGCACAAGTACTATGATCGGAAAGTGACCAAAAGACGCGAGTAACAATATATTATTAGTTCAAAGACGTGATGTTCTCATATCCACTGGGAATGTACAGACGATATATTCCTGAGCGACGAATACTGGAACTGAACGACAAATAAAATCCCCTTTTTTTGATGGAGATGCCAAGTATAAGCTTAATAAGTTTTATGGCACATGTGTTCTAGGTAATACTACTTTTTCCTGAGTGACACAAGCAAAAATCACGTACGAACAAACAAAAGATATCCAGATTATCACTGTTCCAACAGTGTGTATAGCATCGGCTGATTCGATTCGAAAGATTACTTTCGAATCCCAGTATCAAAATTATACAGGTTCGGTTACTCTCGATCGTATTTCTGGGATTATTTCTACAGATAATTAGTTTCCTGATTCTATCATCTCATGTTTCGAATATCTATAGAATGTATGTTCTCAAACTTGAATTTGCGCGTTTACTTCTATGTATGGTTTTCCTTCATCAGAAATCCATTTTTTATGGACTGGTCTCACCGATAACTCGAGTCCATAGTGTTTCCTGAAAAAATCTTGAACATATGCTCTTGTATCTCTGGTAAGTGACGGATTGAGGATGAAAGGTGTATAGTTTTCTTTGTTCTCTGAGTAGTACTCTTTATGATCTTGGTGGAGTATTACTTTTATCTGTGCATCTGGAGTCGGGAAAGATATGCTTTTTTTCTCTTTTACGGGTTCGTGAATACCTTTTTGGATATAAAAAAGACTCTCTTGAAATATATATTCATCCCAAATTATTTTTCCAAGTTCATTTTTATCTACAAGAGAAGAAAAATCCATAAGAGCATTGTTTACTTCGCGAGTAAGTTTTTTCCTACTTCTTAATTCTCACTTCGATTCTGATTCTATATAGTTTATTAAGTTTTTTCTTACTTCTCATTTTTCTTCTTTTGAAAGCTTGCGAATCCTACTCCCAAAATAATAGCGAGAAAATACTTTCTCCAGATTTGTGTCCCATGAAAGCGTGGGGATACCGTATCAAAATGCTTTTATCGCTTCGGCTGTATATGGTCAGACTCATGGAAGGTTTATGAGCTCATTTTCATTAGTAGGAAATATCATACTATACTCTTCTGTAATTATTTTGGCAGTTTTGAGTATATTTCTTGCTCGACTATAATATCCAAGTCATTGGTAATATGGAAAAAACTCTTCATAATTTGCTTGAGCGAGTTTCTCAATCGTTGGATATCGTGTCATCACCCTTTCGAAATATCACTTCACCCTTTCGACCTGTGTTTGTTGAAGAAATATCTCAGAAATCCAAACTTGATAAGCTATTTTTATATCACTTCACTCATATTTTCTCCATGGAAGATCGTGCCGTCCATGTTTTTTATACCATTCGAGAAGTGTCTCCCAGGGAAATGATTTCATAGGATTATTTTAGAGAAATCTTCTCTTTTGTAAATTCTATTTTTCCTTGTTTTTTCCACGGAAAGAGTATAATTTTTCTATCTTTTCTTTTCCTTTTTTATGCGAAATATCAATCGTATTTTCCTTTCTTTTTTCGCTTTCTTTTTTGTTGCGACTCTCTGATATTATGCGTATCTTTTGTCTTTTTGAACCCTTTCATTTGCATTCTTTTGAACCGAACATCAAGAGTGAAATCTCCTTCAAATTATTCCTGAAAAATCTGATTTTTTTATAAAGTCCAATTCTAAAATTATTGATCCTGACGCAATAAAATCTTCTCTTTTTTTCTGAACTCAAGCTCTCCTTACTAATCCTACACTTTCTGGAGAATATAAAGTATCTGTTTCTGGAGAGCTCGTATCTGTTTCTATGGATCTCAAAAAATGAGAGGTACTTACACTCTCAGCGAAAGCATATAATAAAAATAAAAAAACCTCTGTACAACTTTCCCAGGATATCACACTTTCTGAACCTATTTCTCGTTATCCAAAAAATCTTCAGTTTCAGCGTATTTGAGAACCAAGAGATCAAACATACAGAGTTGATATGTATGGTTATGATAATATTACTCCTGAAGATATCAGGTATTATGCACACTATAAAGTTGGTCAAAGTTGTACTATTCAGGATTCTTGGCAATACATGCTTCCCATAAAGATGCACCCAATTTCACCAATTCGGAAAATTGGTCAAATTTCTGAAATGGATTTTACTCTGGATTATGATATTTCGGAAGCACATATGTGCCTCATAGGTGGATTTGCTGGAAATATTTCTCCACTTGAAGATCGTACGATCGTTCCCTTTGTGATCACGGGATCGACTCTGCAGGTTCTTTCTCCAGAAATCGATATGAAAACCCAGTTGGAGTTTCGTTTTTCATCTCCCATATATTCTGATACTGGCGTACTTTATAGTTCAGAATATATATCCAATCGAGAACAAGCGAAGATAGATTTTTTAAAACATCTTGATGTTAATTCTGATATCAAGATCCTTCCTGAAGATATTGTTCTTGCTCCTGATCGTGCCACGATCACACTTCCACTCGAAGAAGGGAAGGATTATCATTTTACTCTTCGCGATCTTGAGGATATTTATGGAAGAAAAGCAAGTCAAGAATATTATATTACTCCTCAGAAAGAACCATTTCTTTCGCTGCGTTTTTCGAGTGATCGCAGTATATATGCAAAGGGTGAAAAAATTCCAGTCAAGCTTTACGCACTTTCCACTCCGAAAAATAGCTATAGCCTCAAATTGTGTCAGGTTTCACTCGATCCGTATAGCCGTCTTGAGCGTATTGTCGATGAATCTGATCTCAAATATAGAGATTCAGTTTATAATATTTTAAATTCCAAAACGGATGCGTTTGGATGTGTAAAAAAAGACATTGTCTTATCAGGAAGTGGATATATTTCACCTTTTGATGTTACTGATCTCATGAACAACCAATCTCTCAAAACCGGTTTATACGTGCTCTATTTTCGAGATCAAAATGATACCGCTTCTTTTCCTCGATTTATCAAACCTCTTGTTTTTTCTGTTGTTGATACACACCTCACTATGAAGGTCGATGCGAGTGGAAATATGCTTATACTGGCGACAGATTTACTCACAGGAAAACCTCTTGTTGGACAGGAAATAACGGCGATGAGAAATATTTCTCGTACGTATATCGATAAATATGATCAAAATACACAAACCTCCACAAAAGAATATTTACCTCTTTCTGCTCAACGTTTCGCAACGGGAATTGTTTTATGAAAAACAGATTCTGGTGGATTTCTCGAAATGCATCTTGATTCCTTAAAGAATATAGAAGGGTATGATGATACTCCTTATGGATTATCTTTTGAGAATTGGTGGGAATATGAGGGGCGTTATGATAGTTTTCTCGTAAAATCTCAGTCATCTGATCGCATGGGTCTGGTCGTCAGCACATGGAATGATGGAATTACAGGATTTAATTTTTGACTGAAAGAGTCAGATTATTCTTATCAAAATCGTCCCAATTATACATCTTTTCTCAATACTGATCGAAAACTCTATCTTCCATGAGAAACCGTTCATCTTCATGCGATTGTCAGAAAACAAGGAAAATCTGGAATGATGGTTCCTAGTGATACGCCATTTATACTTTCTGTGACTGATTCTCTCTGAAAAGAAGTGAAGCATGTTCTTTTAAAAACGAATACGTATGGATCCCTTGGAGCCGATTTTATACTTCCTTCCGATACGAGTCTTGGTTCTTATAATGTCTCTCTTTCACTTGCTGATAGCACCGAATATATAGAAAATTCGAATACCTATTTTCAGGTAGAAATTTTTAAAAATCCGACGTTTACTCCCAAAGTAAGTCTGAAATCGAATGATATAGAAAATGATACAATAAAAGTACTCAAAAAAACTGAAAATACAGATCCAAATTTTCCATGGTACAGTGATTTATATACTGGGGATTTTGGAGTCGATGGTATCGTCCAGTCTTTTTATTACAATGGATCGCAAATGAAAAATATTCCATTTACGTATCGCATATATCGAAGTGAACATTATAGTGATGACTATTTTTCTGATTGTTTCTGGGGTTGTTATTATGAAGCTCCACTCGAATTTTACACAGAATGAACCTGACAGATCGATGCTGATGGGTATGGTATTTTTCATGTGCCGATTCACTATACTTCTTACTATAGTGATTATAACTATACTGCAGAAATCACGATCCGAGATCCAGCTACTGGTGAAGAAGTGACGACACCGTCGAGCCTTCTTGTGAAACTTCCTCTTGCATATAAGACATTTACCCCAGAAAATCCACTTATTTTTACTCCGAATAAAAAAATCCTCAATCCAAATGAAGATTTTTCTGGAACATTTTCTCCTACTTATGGAAAATGGGATGCAAGTATAGCTTGAAAATATCACTATCAAATCCTCCATAGATCCTATGAAGAAACCATGGTCGATGATATACGTGCCGGGTCTGTCCGAGTAACCAATCCAGTTGATATGATTGTGGAAAGTGGTTCCGTCGAGCGTACAGATTTTTCGACTCGATTCAATAACTATCCCCCTTGAGAATATCATTTTATAGTGACACCTGTTATGGATGGTAAGGTGCCTGAAGAAATGATTTCTGATACACTTTTTTATATTTCTGGCGATACTTCTTCTTTGAAAGATTCGAAACTTCGAGTTATTCCCGATAAAACTATATATCAACCAGGAGAAACCGCTCATGTCATGATTCAACTTCCATTTACAGGATCATATTTATTGATTACGGAAGAAAAATGAGGCATTCTCAAAAAAGAATACACCTATGTTACAGGAAATACACTTATGCGAGATATTGTCGTCGATGATAGTCTTCTTCCAAATGCATATATAGGTGTGGTAGCATTACATCCGTCTCTCTGAAGTATACTTGATACCAATCGAAGTTATGCTGTTTGATATGGGGAAATTATTTCTGATATATCTTCTAAGAAATCTATCGTTACCATAAAAACTGATAAAGAAACCTATAAAAATAGGGAACACGTACAAATGGATCTTTCACTGACTGATAAAGGAGGAAAACCTCTTCAATGAGAGATCACTGTGATGGTTGTAGATGAAAGTCTGATACGTCTTTTAGGAAATATTGATCTCGACATCATACCAAAATTTTTCCAGAAATTTCCATTTACGATGAAAACATCACTTTCAGATATTGGTATCGAAAGAAATAGATACCTCTCACGAAAATGATCCAATGGCGGAAGTGGTGATAAATGAGGATGAGGAATACAGATAGCATCACGAACGATTTTTAAAAATACTGCTTACTACAATCCAAGTGTTATTACCGATCCTTCTGGAAATGCAAAGATTGGATTCGATCTTCCTGATAATGTTACTGATTATCGTATCATTGCGATTTCGAATACACTCGATTCTCATTTTTGAGCTGGAGAAAAAACTATACAAGTTCGAAAAGATTATGTCGTCGAAGCACATGCTCCCACGATCGTTCGACAGGGTGATACTTTCACCATTTCTACAAATGCCTTTAACAGCACTAAGAAAATAACGGGAGCGAATTTGATTATCAAAATCGGTACCGGATCCAGCATGATACAAAAACAGTCATCTATTATACTTAATCCACTTCAGTGAACTGGTTCAGATTTTCTTTTTTCTGTTCTTCCTTCTTGGACAGGTTCTCTTTCCTATACTGCCGAATTAAGAGATGGAAATATGGTTTTGGATAGTGTGACTCAAAACTTGAAAATCGCACCGATCCCGCTCATAGAAAACACTTTTCGGTCTGTTCATGTTTTTACTGGAACTTCTTTGACGATATGACTTCCGCCGCCTGAAAAAAGTACTGATCTCGATTTCTCGAAAGTTGGATTAGAGTTTTCTCTCTTTCGTGCGAGTGAATTAAGCAATTCTTTTAACTCGCTTCTTTCATACCCCTACGGTTGTATCGAACAGACGATAGCGGCAACTCTTCCAAATCTTTTTGCACTCAATTTTGCCGATACCTTACATCTTCCGATTGATCGAAATGAGGCGATCAAGAATCGTGATGCGTGATTGCAAAAAATCCTTCGCATGCAAGATCCAAGTGGTGGATGGTTGTATTGGGAGGGAAATACAGAACCAGATATTCATATCACTCCATATGTATTGCGCTCACTCCTTGTATTGAGAGATCTTGGAATATCCGTTCCTCAGTCAGTGATCGATCAATGAATAAGCTATATTATCACGAACCAATCTTCATATGAAGCTGATCAAAATCTCTTTGCTGAATCTGTATGGACACTTGCATCTTTTGCTCAACCATGAACGAAAGATTGGTGGAATCGCATAGATCCAACAAAGCTCGATCGGCATGGATATCTCGCATATGTATATACTGCACATATCCTCAAACTTGATACATCTTTGCTCGATAAAAAACTTGCTGAAAGTATGAAAAATACTCCAAAGAGTGAAGATTACTGGTATTGGGATCGTGATGCTGATTTTGCTATCTATGCTCGTCTCCTTATGGATCAATGAGAGGATTCCAGGGCTCAAGAAATCATTACCGATATTCTTTCTCGAGTGGATATGAGTTCATATTATGTATCTACACAGACAAAAATTCAGATTTTTCTGTCACTTGCTCGAGATATTAGAAATCAAAAAATGAATTTTTCACCGTTTTCCGTCGCTCTGCGATGAGACGGTATTATCACAGATGCTCATTTTTCCCTCCAAAATCCTCTTGCAAATATAGAAACTCTGAGATCAAAACTCTGACTTTCTTTTCAACTGACTCGTGATCCAAATGATCACCCACTATTCATCACAATGAATATAAAAGATCGTCCAAAAGATATTTTTCAGATGCAAGGAGTCAGTGCTGGATGAATGAATCTCAAGAGAAGTTTCGAACTGATTGATGAATCTCGATGAATTGATTCTGATGGACATTTTATCGTTTCAAAGCCAGTAGATGATATGATTTTTCATCGATGACAACTCTATCGAGTCACTTTAGAATTAGATTTTGATACAGACATTCCATATTATGAAATGACTATGGAAGACTTTTTTCCTGGTTGATGGAGACCGATTGATAGTATTCTTCGTACTGAGAGTAGCTTTCATAGTGAAAGTGCACCATGAACTTATTGGGATCATGTCGAGTCACAGGATGATCGTCTTCTTGCAAATATGTCATATGGATATGGTAAAAAACAAATTTATAGTTATTATATACGTCCGGAAAGTGTTTGAGAATATTTACTTCCACCAGCAACTGCCTATCTTATGTATCGACCCAGTGTTCATAGTTATACACAGTACGAAAAAGTAAAGGTTGTAGAATAAGTCTTGTGGTCTCATTGAGAGACATAAGGTAATCTATTTCCTCACTCCATTTGAATTATGAGACCTATTCAAAAATTACTTATTTTCTTAAGAAACTTCGTCTTTTAGATCTGCGTTCCATTCGAAGCTTCCAGCTTCTTAATTCTACGTTCCGCTCGAAAATTCGAGCAAGCTCTATTTCCTCACTTCATTTGAATTATGAAATGCCCAAAATGTAAAAATCTTGATACGAAAGTAATCGATTCTCGAAGCACCGAAGACGGAAAGGCTATCCGAAGAAGGCGAGAGTGTGAAAAATGTGGCGCACGTTTTACGAGTTTTGAACGTCTCGAATTCGTATCATTTCTCGTCGTGAAATCTTCATGAGAAAGTGAGCCTTATGACCGAACGAAGGTACAAAGTTCTATGCTCAAAGCACTTACGAAACGTGCTTTTATTCCAGAAAAACTCGAAGATGCGATCAATGGACTCGAAAATGAATGGGCACAAAATAAGCAGGGAATTACATCGAAACGTATCGGAAGAGATATACTGAGAAAACTGCGTGATCTTGATGAAGTAGCATTTCTCCGATATGCATCTATCTACCATAATCATGACAGTGTAAAGTGATTTGTGAAATTCATCGAAGATGAGCTCGGATAATATGCAAAAAACTCAAGAACACACTTTTCCTACTATAGAAATAGTACCACTTGGTACTGCTTTTCTTCGAGCTCCACTTCTTTCAGATCAACTGATAACTCATATACAGGAACGTATTTCGAAACAAGAAAAAGTTCTTATTTTTTATAATCGTCGTGGCTCTGGACGAGCTTTTATATGCCAAGATTGCGGTTATTTTCCGAGGTGTCCTCATTGTGATATTGCCCTTTCTCACCATACCAGTCCGAAAAATATTCTTCTGTGTCACCATTGCAACTATATAGAAAATCATAGTCTTCTGTGTCCGAATTGCCAAGGAAGTCGATTTCAGAGTATTGGTATCGGTATACAAAAAATCGAACAGGATTTGTCCTGATTTTTCCCAAATGTATTGATGACTCGCATTGATTCTGATATCGAGATGAAGAAAAAAGAACTCCTTCAAAAAGTACAGAGTTCTGATATTGTTCTTTCTACCTATTCGAATATTGCCTTTATTCATCAAGATATCGCTGAAGTCATTTTTCTGCTCTTTGAGTCAGATCTGACCCTTCCAGATTATCGTATCGAAGAAGAAAGCTACCATACGATCGACTATATAAAAAAATCAGAAAAATCTATACTGATACAAACCTATACTCCTGATCATCCACTTTTGCATATCATTTCCGAGGGAAATTATAAGGATTTTCTCGGTTATATAACTCCTGAAAGAAAGAAATTTTTATATCCACCGTATGCACAGTTTGCACTTTTGCGTATCCATGATATAAGTAAAGATCGTCTTACGAATATCATCGAAAAAATAGTAAACAAGATCGAAATTCTCAAAAAAGATTCCACTTTTCTCGCATATGATCGTGATATATGGGAACGATATCGTGGTGAATGGGTTCAGAAAATAATTCTCAAAGATATCGATCTTTCTTATATACTCATAGAACTGGAAGTTGAGATCGTAAAAAATAGAGCCGTAACACTCGAATATCGATAAATATTAGATCTGTATTTCATTTTTCTTTACTATCGTCCAGGCAAATACTCAGAGAATAGATAAGCCAAATATAAAGAAGAATGCTGGAAAACCAAGCCCAACCAGCAATCATCCAAATACCAGACCGATCACGTTTGCGAGATTTTGTACGACTTTTATTGGTCCAGAAGATGCATTTGCATCGACTTCTTTCAGTTTTAGATGATTTGCATAGACACGATTATAGATTTCAAGAAATTGATTTTGTCCCGTGGACATGCCACATGCATACCCGAGACTATTAATGAGTGCAATTCCTATTATGATTGCAGGGCTGGGAGTACTTCAGAGTGCCAATACTCCCATGATGATCAAAGATACTCCTGAAAGAATAAGTCCGATCATTCCTATCGTTTTCATTCCTATTTTTTGACCGAGTTTGCTCGCTTGTTCTTGAAGCACGATTCCAGGAACCCCTATGATTGCCAAGAGAATATAACTCCAACCTGGCTTAATATTATCCAGAAAATCGAGAAGAAAACTCGATGCAAACGTATCCCAGAATCAGAATATAAGGACTAGGCTAATCGTCCACATGAGTCAAAGATAGATCGGATGACTTGTAAAAATTTCCCAGATAATTTTAAATTCTTTGAGACTGGATTTCATAACTTCTTTCCAAGGTATTTTTTCTCATACTACTTTCTGTTTTGGTTTCATCATGAGATACTTTGTATTTTCTAGGACTTTTTTGATGTCTGCTTTCTGCACAGTTTCCACGATGTACTCTTTTACATTTTCTTTATTCCATTTTTGTATAGAGATTCGAAATGTATCGATGTCACTGAGTGTAACTGAGTCGAGAGAATTATCGAAAAATCGAATCGTGAAGATAAGAAATGCTGTAATCACCACTCAGAGAAATATTACAGCAAAAGCAGGATTAATAGAAAGTACGACTCCAGCTAAGAGCAGTCAGATAAGTGATCCGATACCGAAAGTGATATTATTTCGAGAGAGTATAGTTCCATATTCACTTGGATCTGCATGAGAAAGGACATATCCATATGTACAGACATCATTGATTTCTTTTGTGATTCCATAACAGATCGATGCTACGATGACTCATACCCAACTGAGCGCACTGTTAAAAAACCAATCATTTCCTGCTTTGAGTGATTCTGGAGTGATCACACCACTCACGAAGTGTAGGATGCTGAAAAACTTAAAAATAAAGCCAAAAAATATTCCTGTTGCTATGAGTTGGGAGATCGCACCGATGATGAACATTTTTTTGGTGGATATATGTCTCTGCAGGATTCAAAGTGGAATATCAATACAAAAAGAAACAAAGTTTGCAAAACCCAGAAAGACTCCTACGAGAGCCACACTTTGGAGAAGAAATGTAAAAAAGAATACGACCGAAAAATGAAAAATCATCCAAGCAAATCCTTGAAATGAATTTGTGAGATAAAAATTTCTCAATCGATATCCATCGAGTTTGGTTTGTACCGAGATAATAACAGGATTCTCCTCTGATGATATATGATCTGTTTGGTTTTCAGAAGCAATTTCCAGTGTAGAGATATCGAGATTTTCAGATTTTGATACAGTATTTTCTTCCATAATAAGTGAAACGCAAAACGAACCGTATATATGCGGTGTTTGCGGGACTGAGGTTAAAGCTTCCTTGACCAAGGAATAGGTTTATTCTATCAGCATATTTCTATTTATACAAGAATTTACCTTCTTTTTTCCTTGAATTTTCCGATTTCTATTTCAAAATAAAAATCCGCCTATTTTTCAGCGGATTTTGACTCGGGGATCTGTGCTATACTTCTGATAAGATGAAACTTACTGGCATTGTGATATTTTTGGACTGCATCGAGTTCCATACGTACTTGTTTCTGATTTCGAAACTCGGCTATTTTTCTTTCCGCTTCCTGAGCATTTTGTGCATCTTTCAGTGTATCAAGGATATCAACTGCTTCTTCCAGAAGTGCACGATTTGCCTGATCGATTTCTTTTCGTACCATGACCATCTCGATGATATAGTGTTCCCAATTATCGAGAATTCTGTACTGTCTTTCCGGTGTGAGAGCTTCAAAAATCACCGCTATATTATGGCGATCTTCGACTGAAAGAGGAGATCTTTCGAGGAGGGTAATGAGACGGACATTTCCCATGGCTCAGATACAGTAAAAAAGTAAGCAGAGTCAAAAAAACCAACACTCCTTTATTGTATTGGTTTTTTGGTTTTTACAAATTTATTAGGCAGATTTTTCCGCGTCTGTAAGATAAATAGGATCGTTGGCTGCTACTTGTCGAAATACTTGATTATTAGCATCAGTTGCCTTTCGATATGCTATGATTGTGTCTATAGCAACTTTTTGTACTTCTGGTCGGAGAGATTGTAATTGTGTGATAATATTATTCGCTTCCTCCGCATACATTTCTTGAATTGAGACAATAACAGCTGGATTCAGTTTGATTCATTCTGATCGCTCAGGATTTGATGTCGGTGATCGTGTAACCATAAAAAGAAATATTATACTGTCAGTCTAGCAGATATCTGTCAAAAATACAAATTCTGTGCTCTGTTTTTTTAAAGTTGCTGGATTATCTTCTTTTTCTTTCGAAAAGCAAATAAAAAATACTTTTCGATAATTTTTCGAAGAGTAAAGGGGATTATACTTCATAACGGATGGCTTCGATCATCCTTTCTATTTTCGGATCGAGTGGAGTTTTTGGCATTTTTGCATCCACGATCACATACATATCTCCTGTTTTCCCATCACTCGACCGACCTTTTCCAGATATTTTAAATCTCGTACCTGGCTTGGTTCCTGACTTTATCTTGAGCGAGAGCACTTTTCCATAGATGGTTTTTACCGAGAGGGAAGTATCAGAAAGAAAGTCAAAAAATGGGATTTCCATCGTTTCTGTAACATCGAGATTGGGGATTTCTTTTTTCTCTTTTGGTTCTTCTGTTCTTTCTGTTTTTCGACTTCTTCTTCCGCCAAAAAGATCTCCAATATCGAATTCAAAGTTTTGATTTCCTCCACTTCACATCCCTCAAAACTGTGAAAAAATATCTTCAAATCCTCATGAATTTGAAGAAGATTGTCTATATCCACCGCCTTGGAATGGGTTTCCACCTCCAGAAAATGGATTTGCTTCTGCAGAACCAAATTGATCGTAGTTCTGCTTTTTTGTTTTATCACCGATCGTTTGATAAGCTTCGTTCACTTCTTTGAATTTTTTTTCTGCGTTTTTATCGTCTTTATTCCTATCAGGATGAAACTCTAACGCTTTCTTTTTATACGCTTTTTTTATCTCAGCTTCACTCGCAGTTTTGCTTACACCAAGGACGTCATAGTAGTTTTTGCTCATATTTTTTTGATAAAGTACTTTGATTATTTTATCAAAAAAATCATCAGAGTCAAAATGTTGATAATTCCTCCACTTTCGGTATTATCAGTTTATGAAACAGACTCCTGAAAACATCCAAAATATCCTTACCAATCTCCCTCTTACACCCGGAGTATATCAGATGAAAGATGCTTCCGGAAAGGTCATCTACGTCGGAAAAGCAAAGAACCTCAGAAGTCGAGTGAAGTCGTATTTTGATCGAACGGTGGATCTGAGTGCTGCGAAAAAACAAATGGTTGAGAAAATCAGAGATATCGAAACGATCCTCTGTCAAACCGAAGTCGAAGCACTCGTTCTCGAAACCAATCTTATCAAACACCTCACACCGAAATACAATATCCTCATGAAGGATGATAAAAATCTCGCGTATATAAAAATCACTCCATGACCTATTGCGATGGTACAAAAAACCAGACAGAGAATTCCTGACGGAGGAGAATATTATGGTCCGTATGTGAGTGCTGTCGAACAATGTGTACGATATCTCAGAAAGGTTTTTCGTGTGCGAAATTGTCGGGTACGTTTTGGAAGAGCTGATGGAAATTTTTTTGTATCCGATAAAGCAGGGAAAACGATTCCATGTATGGATTATTATATAGGACTCTGTCCTGCTCCGTGTCTTCTGACCCCAGATGCTCTTTCGAAACATGAGCAAAATATTTTGTCGCTCAAAAATTTCCTCGACGGAAATACGACTCAAGTTTTCTCTGATCTCGATAGAAAAATGCGGGAACATGCGAAAAGCCTCGAGTTTGAAGATGCGGCAAATATAAAAACACTTATCGAATCTCTGAAAGTCCTTTCTGAAAGACAATCGGTACGAGATATTGCGACGGAAAGCACAGATATTATCGTTTATTATGCGAAATATGATCGTCAGTTTATTGGTCTCACGATGATCCGACGTGGACAGATTGTCGGTGTATTTCGTCATGAAGCCCAGGCGAAGATCGATTTCACTGAGAGTGAAGTGATCGAACACTTCATCGCAGAACAATATCGTGATGAGAGTGATATTCCGAGTGTATTATTATTACAAAAGGAAAATGATGATTCTGTACTCTCTGCATTTCTCGAAGAAAAACGAGTTTCTCTGGAAGTTCCAAAAATAGGAAAGAAAAAAGAGTTGGTGGATTTTACATTGAATCAAGTTCGTGAATATGCTTATAAGCTCGAACTTTCGAAGTTGGAAAACCGTATTTTGACTCGTGAACATATGGTGCACGTTCTGGAAAAAATCGGGTATTCAGTACCAAAAAAATGAGAAATCATCTTTGAGTGTTACGATATCTCTCATACGGATGGAAACTTTACGTATGCTTCTCGAGTGGTGATCGTAAATGGAAAAGCAGATCCAAGTCGATATAAAAAATATAAGATCCAATCACTTCCAGAATGAAAAATAGATGACTTTGCATCTCATAGGGAAGTTATGATCAGGCGTACCCTTGAGGGTATAGAGATGAACAATTTTCCACATCTCATTATCATTGATGGATGAAAATGACAACTTTCTTCCGCACTCTCAGGAATAAAAGAATGAATTTGGAAGTATCAAAATGATGTATCAAGATTATCATCCTGAGAGAGTCTGCCTATTTTATCTTCAGATATTCCACTCTGTTCCATTGCAAAAAGAGAAGAAGAGATATTTCTCCCATGAAAATCGGTTCCAGTCCTTTTCGAACATGGAACTCCTGAGCTTATGGTTCTTCAGAAAGCTCGTGATGAATCACATCGTTTCTCGATCACGGCCAATAGATCCGCTCGAACAAAAGCAATGAAAAAAAATATCCTCGAAGAACTTCCTGGTATCGGTCCAGTGACTCGCAAAAAACTTCTCAAACTCGCCGGATCTGTCGATGATATTCGAAATATTTCTCTCGCTGATCTAGAAAAGATATGTTCTGCGAGACAAATAGAAGCTCTCAAAGATCATGGAATTTATTAGGATTTTCTGTGTGCTAATCCTGATAAAAGGATTATCGTGAGAAATATGAGAAGTGCCATTCCTGGAATTGTCAGAAATCAAAATACAAAAACTCAGTTATTATCGGTACATGCAGGAAGGAGTCCTCAAACCGTACAAGGAAGCTCGACGATCCTTCAGAGAACCCATCATTGGAAGTGATAATAGTAATGATATCCAGCAAAAAATGACCCAAAAAGTGCAAGTATGAGTATGATAATATGATTTTTCCGAATTCCATAAAAAAGTGATATCAAAACGATCACGTCTATCGGAAACATGAAAATCCTCTGCCACCAACAGAGTATACAAACTTCGAGCTCATAATAGAACTGATAAGTAAGGACTCATACGGTTGAACCTATTGCCAAAAAACCAATTATTCGCATACAATTTTCGTATGATAGAAATCTATCAATATGTTTTCTTGTTTTTCCTCCGAAAAGGATACCTATAGTGAGGATAAATGTGAGTAGAAAAACAGTAATACTTCCGATTCCTAAAATGATAGAGTATGTGTGGAGATTCATATTATGAGTTATAAATATTATGATGTTGTGCATCATAATTCTTTCTTTGTAAAAAACAATTTTTTCACGAAATAATATTTTTCTATATAATCCTGATATGTATATTTTGGCCTTCGAA
>CANBWW010000002.1 GCA_947373235.1 Candidatus Altimarinota bacterium
TACGCACTTATTATCGCGATACATGCTGTATTTTTCTTTATTACCTATTTTCTCTGATACAATATATTAGCAGGGATTTTTATCATTCTTTGAGTCTTTTTTTTGTTTTATTTTTCTCCACTTTTTTTCCAAGAAAGATCAGAAACACAGATCATCTCCCAGGGGCCACTTGCTTCTTTTAGGGAACTTTGAGTCTATTTTTCCCCTCAGAAATCCATTTTTCTTCCAGTGACACTTCTTTATATAGCATTATATGGCTTCTTGTTTTCTATATTTTGATCTCGAGAAAACTTTATTTTCCTACATTCTATAATTATATTGGGCCCATATATTATCGGAGTTGGTTATATATTTGCGTTTTCTTGGAAAGAGAAAATATTTTTCGATATTTTTCGATTCCATACGCTATTTACACTCATCACGACGATTATAATCACGATTTTTTCATTTATATATTGATTTCAGACGATTTTTTTACTGATTCTTATTACCCTTTCTGGAGTTCTTGCCGCAACTTTTTTTCTATCGATTCAAACGGATGAAAATCCACTTTTTATCTATATTTATCTTTTGTGAATTCTTTTACTTTTTTCCCTCTTTTTTCAATGAATTTTTGGGAATATTTTACTTTTCGGATTAATGAGTGTCTGTGTTATTTGATCTATAATGTCTTTCGAAACATGTTCTTTTATAAATCTCTATAAGCCATATAGCACACCAATTCGCTATTTTTCACTTCTTTTAACCATCGTCCTTACCCCAGCTTTATACTATACTACGTTTTCTTTTCCTTCGGAAAGTATTATTTTACTCTCGATTTTACTTGTATTTTTCCTTTCCATCCATAAACGATATGGAAATTCTATCGTCTATATACTTTGATTATCAACTCTTTATTTTATATATTCATTTCTTTTTTTCTGACTTTTGCAGAGTGGGCAGATATTCTCGGTAGCAATATTTCTCTTTTTTCTCCCACTTGTTCTTATAGGGTTGACCTATTTTATAGATGAGTCTCATGAATATGATTTTATGATTCTTCATTATTCATCGATAGGTTTTAGTATTCTTTTCTCTTTGTATTCTGTCTTTTTTATCGGTTGGTGAGCAGATCTTTTATTTCTGATTTCTCTTTGTATATTTGGTGTTGCACTTCTCTTTTTTCTAAGTTATTTTTATTTTTATAATCGTCAAAAAACGAATTAATATATATTTTTATGTCTTCCTCTGAAAAATTCCTTACTGATTATACCCCACCTTCACATTTCTTCGTTTCAGTTAATCTTGTTTTTTATATTGAAGAGTGATATACGATCGTGGAAAATACTATTCAAATTGAGAGTGTTTCATGAGAAAAATCTGATTTAGTGCTCAGTTGAGTGCATTTAGAGTTGATCGAAATTATGATTGATGGAAGGATTCTTTCCTCCAGTGAGTTTACAATAAACACTGAAACACTTACTGTTCCGATTTTCCCCTCAAAAGCCACATTATTTATAAAAAATAAAATATTTCCTGAAAAAAATACTGAACTCGAATGACTTTATAAGGCCTCTGGCCTCTATTGTACACAAAATGAACCGGAAGGTTTTCGAAAGATTACGTATTTTCTCGATCGTCCAGATGTTATGACCGTCTATACAACGAAGATTATTGCGTCAAAAAAATATCCAATTTTACTTTCCAATGGAAATCTTGTAGATCTTGGCGATCTTGGCGATGATCGACATTTTGCTACGTGGCATGATCCATTTAAGAAGCCTTCGTATCTCTTTGCTCTTGTTGCTGGCGATCTTGGAAAAATTTCTGATACTTTTGTCACGAGCTCTGGTAAAAAAGTCGATCTGCATATTTTTTCTGAACATGGAAATGAGAAAAAATGTCTTCATGCGATGGAATCACTCAAAAAAGCTATGAAATGGGATGAAGATACGTATGGTCGAGAATATGATCTGGATGTATTTCATATAGTGGCGACGGATAGTTTCAATATGGGGGCTATGGAAAATAAAAGTCTGAATATTTTTAATACAATCTATGTTCTTGCTGATTTAGAGACGGCCACTGATCGTGATTTTCTTGGAGTTGAGAGTGTGATCGGTCATGAATATTTCCATAATTGGACGGGTGATCGTATCACTTGTCGAGATTGGTTTCAGCTCACTCTGAAGGAAGGTTTGACCGTTTTTCGAGATCATGATTTTTCAGGAGATATGAATTCTCGAGCAACCATGAGAATTGAAGATATACGAGATTTACGAGAGTTTCAGTTTCCAGAGGATGCTGGACCAACAGCACATCCGATACAACCTGCATCTTATAAAGAAATGAATAATTTCTATACGGCTACGGTCTATGAGAAGGGTTCTGAAGTGATTCGTATGATGGCGACGCTTCTTGGAAAAGAAACTTTTCGGAAAGCAATGGATCTCTACTTTGATACCTTTGATGGACGGGCTGTAAGAACACAAGAATTTGTCTGGGCAATGGCAACTGCAGGGAATGTCGACCTCACACAATTCGAAGAAACATGGTATCATCAAGAAAGAACACCAGGACTTAAAGTGAAGGGTGTTTTTGATCAAGAAAAGAAAACCTACACCATCGAGTGTGAGCAAATCATCGAAAAAAATACAAAATGACAGGATCAAAAACCATTTTTTTATCCATTTTGAATTGCTTTTCTTGATCCAATTTCTGGACAAGAAATGCAGCTCACACTTGAAGATGATGTATCGCAATCTCGAATTTCCGAATGAATTCTTATCATCTCAAAATCGAAAGAAGTTTTTACCTTTCAGAATATTTCTCGAGAACCAAAAGTCTCTTTCAATCGAGGTTTTTCCGCTCCTATTCGCGTTTTTTCAGATCAGAGAGATGAAGCATTTTTGGTTCGATATGAAACCGATGGATTTGCTCGATATGAAGCATTTGAGCAACTTTGTCTCACTGAGATTTTTCAGATCACTTCCGGATCCCCTATTTCTGAGTCCTTTCTTGATTTGTATGGAGAGCTTTTGATTCATTCTGATGATCCTCTCTATCAATCACTTCTTATACAGATTCCTTCGCTGAATACTATTTCTCAAAATTTTCAAAATCCGATTGATTTTTCCCTTCTCTCGAGCGCACGAACGACTTTAATAGAATCGATTTTAGAACGATATGAAAAGGATATTCTTGATTTATATACATCACTTTGTTTAGATTTGCCCAAAAATGAGTGAACCACTGCTTCTGAAATTGCTCTGCGCTCGTATATAACAAGTCTTTTGAATATTCTTTCGTATTCAAAAAAAAGTGAAAAAATCCAAAAACTCGCTGAAGTTCAGCATGAAAATACACGTACCATGACACTTCGACTCTCAGCCCTTTCCTTGTTAAATAATCTTTTCCCACAAGGGAATCATCCATATATTCAAGAATTTATAGAAACATATCAGGCGAGTCCTCTTGTGATCATGAAGTATTTTTCCCTTGTTTGATCGAATGAGTGTGATGAGGTAGTGGAAAATATACAAAAAATCAGAAAACAGTCGTATTATCAAAATACCCTCCCAAATCACGCAAAGGCTCTTTTTGGTGCATTTACTCGAAATCTTTCTTATTTTCATAAAAAAGATGGTTCTGGCTATAATCTACTTGCAGATTTTATTCTTGAGATCGACTGTGTGAATCCTCATACGGCTGCGAGAATGGCATGAGCGTTTAAGATTTTTCCAAAATTGACACTAGAAGCTCAGGAAATCATGAAACCATTTCTTGAAAAAATACTCAAGAAAGAGAATCTTTCAAAAAACACTCAAGAAATCATTGAAAAAATACTTTTTGCTCAATAGACTATGTCTTTTTTTGCCCCAATTTCTTCATTTTTCTTATCGAAAGATACTCACTCTATCTTTTCCCCAAAGGATCTTACTGATCATTATAAGAATGAGATTTGAGAGTGTTTCCTGGATGAAGTGTATATATGTACCGAATATAAGAATATAGAAAATCTTCTTTTTCGATTTAAATATCAATCCCAAAGAGAAGTGTGAAAACAATTTACACTATTATTCGAACAATTATTAAACCAAAATTTATCAAAATATGATTGAGTTGATATCGTATTAGTTCCACTCCCTATGCATTGGAGTCGATATTTTTCTCGATGATTTGATCATATATCTTGGATAACTAAGAGAATTGGAAAGAAGATGAAATTACCAATTCAAAATCTCCTTTCGGTTCGTTTTTTTAACTTTGCATTTCGACAGTCACACCTTTCTCGTAAGAAAAGACTTGCAAATAAGGTAAATCACTTTAGAATAAAAAGTCACCAAAAAATTCCAGAAAAAGTATTTCTTTTTGATGATGTTATTTCTACTGGATCAACGGCGAATGAATGTGCGAGAGTACTCAAGAGTGCCTGAGTAAAAAAAGTTATCTGAATTTTTCTAGCTTCTAATCTTCCATAAAATATGTCTGAATTTATTGAGATTATTGGTGCTGAAACTCATAATCTGAAAAATATATCTGTATCCATTCCGAAAAATAAACTCGTTGTCATAACGGGAGTTTCATGATCTTGAAAATCCTCACTTGCCTTTGATACTCTTTATGCAGAAGGTCAAAAAAGGTATCTTGAATCCTTGTCGACCTATGCACGTATGATTGTTTCTTCTCAGTCAGACGCAACGAAAGTGGCAGAGATCCGTGGACTTTCGCCAACCATTGCCATAAACCAGAAAACAGTGTCGAACAATCCAAGATCGACGGTAGGAACGATTACAGAAATATACGATTACTATCGACTTCTTTATACGACTATTGGAAAGTCTTATTGTCCAAATCATCCACATATTCTTCTTCAAAAAAATACCCTTCGAGATGTTGTTGATTATGTAAGTGATTTTATCGAAGGTACAAAGTTCCATATTCTTATTTCGATTCCCCATGATCGATCTTTTGTAAAACTTTCTGAAGTGGGAAATTTTGTTGCTGATAGTGGATTTGTTCGATTTCAAATATGAGAAAAGACTTATTCAGTTGCTGATGACCTCGGTGATGAAGTATATAATAATGATGGAGATATAGTTGTAGATCGACTTATCATGAAGAAATCAGAAGATGAAAAAAATGCTTTCGAGAATCGACTCAAAGACTCTGTGCAACTTGCTTTTTTGAAATGAGAATGATCGATTTGAATATATGCCGTTTCATCAAGTGAAAGAAAAAATTTCTATAAACATGCTTCCTGTCCGATTTGTAAATATGCTCAAAATGATCTCACAATATCGAATTTTTCTTTTAATTCTCACCATGGTGCCTGTGAAGAGTGTCATGGTTTATGAAGTATGACGACTTTTCGTGAAGAAGACATAGTAAATATAAATCTGACTCTTGGTGAATGAGCTCTTCTTCCTTGGTCTACACATCCTTACTATACGGCTGTTCTTGAATCAATGGCTCTCAAAAATGATATTCCTTTGAATGTACCCTATCATATTCTCTCTGCTTGAGAAAAACAAAAAATCTTATTCTGAGTTCCTGGAGTTTTCGATCTCAATTATATAACTCGCTTTGATGAATGAAAAATACATAAAGCAAAATATGAATGACTGATCCCAAACTTGGAAAGAAGATATAAAGAATCAGATATGTGAAATGATGCTTTTATGAAACGTATTTCACCATTTGCGACGCAAAGAATGTGTAGAGTTTGTAATGGGCATAGACTCAAAAAAGAATACCTTGCTGTTTTAGTGGGAGGAAAAAATATTGGCGAACTTACAGAGTTTTCTGTCGAAGATTCTCGTATATTTTTTGATAAAATATCTTTTTCTTCTGAGGAAAAACAGATTGTCGTATGAATCATGAAAAATGTGACTGAACGACTTGAGTTTCTTTCGGGAGTCGGATTGGATTATGTAACACTTGCTCGTCGAGCAAATACACTTTCTGGTGGAGAATCACAAAGAATTCGTCTTGCGACGCAAATCTGAACAAGACTTGAAGGGATTATATATGTATTGGATGAGCCTTCTATTGGTCTGCATCCCCGAGATAATCAGATGCTTATAAAAAATCTAAAACGCCTCGCCCACATAGGAAATAGCGTTGTTGTTGTCGAACATGATGAAGATATTATGCATGAATCTGATTATATTATCGACATAGGTCCACGAGCAGGAATACATGGTGGCGAAGTTATATTTTCTGGAACCTATGCTCAGCTCTTAAAAGATAAAAAATCAGAAACCTGAGCCTATCTTTCACATAAGAAAAATGTGGAAAGAAAAAATTTTGTGACAACAAAACCGACTTCATATATCGCCATATTATGAGCGGAAGAAAATAATCTCAAAAATATAAATGTCCGTATTCCTCTTAATTGTCTGACTGTCGTTACTGGGGTTTCATGATCTGGAAAATCATCATTGATTGTCGATATATTGTCGAACAAGATTATGAATTATTTTCATGGAAGTGCTGTCCAGATATGAAAACATCGAGCTGTCGAAGGATTGGAAAACATCGACAAGGCGATTATCATTGATCAGGCACCGATAGGGAAAACCCCACATTCGAATATAGCAACATATACTGGTGTATTTACTTTTATTCGTGAAGTATTTGCAGCTTCTCATGAGGCACAAAAACGATGATACGGCCCAGGAAGATTTTCTTTTAATACGAAATGAGGTAGGTGTGAAGTATGTGAATGAAGTGGTGTGAAAAAAATAGAAATGCACTTTCTTCCAGATGTCTATGTCGAGTGTGAATCGTGCGAAGGTACACGATATAATTCTGAAACACTTGATGTTCGTTTTAAGTGAAAAAATATCGCAGATGTTCTTGCTATGCCGATCGATGAGGCTGCCGATTTTTTTAAGGCGTTTCCTCGTATTTTTCGGGTTCTCGATGTACTTCAAAATGTATGACTTTGATATATAGCCCTTGGACAATCTGCACCTACTCTTTCGGGCTGAGAGGCTCAGCGTATCAAACTAGCTTTTGATCTTGCCAAAAGATCGACAGGAAAGACATTGTATATTCTCGATGAACCAACGACTGGTCTTCATTTTTCTGATGTACAAAAACTTCTCGATATTCTCGACACACTTGTACAACGCGGAAATAGTGTCATCGTCATCGAACATAATCTTGATATTATCGCTTCGGCAGATGCTATTATAGATATTGGTTCTGAAGGTGGTGATAAGTGAGGAAACTTGGTTTTTGCTGGTCCACGTGAGAAATTTATCGAAGTACAAGATTCTCATACAGCAAAAGCTCTTCGTGAATATTTTACGAGAAGAAAATAATATTTATTTTCCACAAAAAAAACGATTCAAATAAATGAATCGTTTTTTGTTTTTTTAATGGTGCCCGAGGGGGGACTTGAACCCCCACACCTTTCGGCATACGCACCTCAAGCGTACATGTCTACCATTCCATCACCCGGGCGAAGTTTCTATACATATCTTAGAAAATATGGTGCACCCAGTAGGGTTCGAACCTACAACCAATGGCTTCGAAGACCACTACTCTTCCAATTGAGCTATGGGTGCATGAACTACTGAAACTGCTGGCGGATTATAGTGACGTTTTCTCAAATTGCAAACTTTTCTCTTAAAAAAATCCCCTCAAATTTTTTGAGGGGATTTTTTTATTTTGCTCTTTCATGGTATTCTCCAGTTTCTGTATTGATCACAATATTCTCATCTTGGTTCACAAATCCAGGAACACGAAGTTCAAGACCCGTTTCGAGTTTTACGAGTTTATCGATTTTTCCATCAGCAGTATTTCCAGCAACAGATGGTTCTGCTTCAATTACTTGAAGAGTTACACGGATCGGAAGAATGATTCCGATAAATTTTCCTTCAAAGGATTGAAGATCTACAACCGTTCCTTCCTTCAGATAAAATTTTGCATCACCAATATCATCTTCAGAGAGTTCAACCGTCTCATAAGTATCTTGGTTCATAAAAGCGAATGTACCAGCTGACTCATAGAGAAATTCGGCTTTTACACGGTCAAGAACGACATCCTCGAGTTTATCTTCGGAACCAAGAACTCGATCAGAAGAGTTTCCGATCATAAGATTTTTGAGTCGCATAGCGACATTGGTTGCACCACGCCCACCGCGTTTCATCTCGTGACGAACGACGAGAAGAAGTTCACCATTTATACGGACAACAGTACCTGGACGAGCTTTGAGAGCAGTAATCATAGATTGATTATTTAATGAATAATTGTGCAGTATTGTAAGGAAAAAATGAAAAATAGCAAAATGAATTTCTTACTCTTCAGAGTGCCCGATCATAAGTATATCTTCATGGATACTGTTGGCTGCGAGACATCCCTCAGCTGCTGACATAATTGTTTGACGAAATTTATTAGAATTTGTTGTTACATCTCCTGCAGCATAGAGTCATTTTACTGATGTTTCTTGTCTTTTATCTACTATCAGGCATCCTTCCGTATCTTTTAGTGGATTCATATCGTCGACAATCTTGGTAAATGGTGTCGATCCAATGGCGACAAAAAGACCATCCACTTTGAGTATTTCATCATCATTCAATTTTATACCACTTACTCACATCATACTTCCGATGACTTCTTTTGTTTGTATATTCATATGTATGACGATATTGGATTTCGCTTTCGCTTTTTCCACCCAGATATCTTCCGCACGTATACGATCAGAACGTACCAGAATATGGACTTCTTTGGTAATCTCAGCGAGATAGAGGGCTTCGGTGATAGCTGTGTTTCCTGAACCGACAACCGCAACCGTGAGTCATTTATAAAAATTTCCGTCACATGTTGCACAGTAGGATACTCCTTGTCCATAAAATTCCTTTTCCCCAGGAATTCAGAGCATTTTATATTCGTTTCCAGTTGCAAGGATAATTCGTTTTGATTCAAATAGAGTACCATTTATAGTGATGGCACGAAAATGATCTTCGCCAATCTTCGTCACACTTTCGACACGATCTTGAAGTATTTTTGAACCTGCAGTTTCAGCATGGAGACGAAAATTCTTCATAATTTCACCACCACTTGCTGAAATAGTTCCAGGATAATTCTCTACACAATGAGAGGTTGCAAGAGCACCACCAGGAAGTTCTCAGATAATAAGATTTGATAATTTATATCGACTTGCATACATCCCTGCAGGAAGTCATGCTGAGCCAGCACCAATGATAATAACGTCGTAGAGCATAAAATGGAAAAAAATAATGAGATCTTGTCTCATTATATAGAAAAGTAAATTTTTACAAGGTAGTTTATACTTTCTGATCCTTGTATTGTTGTATGATATTATTGATTCTCCTCGCATTTTCTATAGGATCTGGAGCATATTTGACGATGATATTCGATGTTTCACTCGCACTGTGTATATGAACGTCTCAGTAACCAAAAAGTGCTTCTACGATACCGGAAGTATGCGCATTCACCTCTTGTACTTTATCGAGAGAACATTCTGTTACACTTCTTGAAAGTACGGATATTTGTTCGATCCCGATGATCCGCATATTGGTAATGATAAACAAATCGAGTTCATCATTTATCCAATAGAGTAGGATAAATGTAAGGAATAAAATCCAATAGAGTGAAAGTCCTCACCAATATATTGCACTTCAAAAGATCTGAATAATAGCATTTTGATACGTCAGAAGGATGATCGAAGTTCAAAATAAAGCAATAAAATAAAGAAAGTGGAAAACTAAAATAACCCAATGACGATGAAGAGTCATTATTATTTCTTCGTTTTCTTGGAGGAGAGAAACATGTTCTTTTTTGATCATGTGATATGAGGGGATTTTATGTAAATAGGAGATATTTCTGTGAGAGGTGAAAGTCTTTGGAATATCGTACTTATTTTTCACCAATTCTCTTTATATTCTACGAAAACTTTCTCATCTGTAAAATCATTTTTATCTCCGTATCCAGCATAAATTCCGTCAGGAAGCTCATTCTTTTTTATGATGATATCTTCATTTTTGAGAAGCGCTCGATATTCATCTGTATTTGCTTGAATAAGTGGAATTCATCCAGAAATAATATCAAAAAAGTGTACACCCTTGATAATTATTTTTTTCGAAAAAAGAAGACTTCCAAGGGTAAGTGTGACTATGCGCATACGTGTAAATAAGCCAGGTCAAAGTATGACCCATATTTCTTCAATTTCTCCATTTTTTATCTCCTGAGTAATCATCTCGGGTAATGATTCAAAATCATCTCATTTTGGTATGGAAATAATTTTCTTTACTTCAGTTCAATCTAAAAAAGTAAGAGTAATATCAGGAAGGAGAGGATTTATGTAGAGATTCATAGTGCGTTTTTTTAGGTTCATCTATATGAAAGTGCTTCGAGTATATGTCTAACTTCGACAGATGGCGATCTTTCTATATCAGCTATAGTGCGAGCAACTCTTAGTATTCTATAATAGACGCGTGTCGATAGATTCAATTTTTCTGTCGAAGTTATGGCGATCTTTCGAGCATCTTCTTGTATAGAAGCATATTTTTCTATATCTGTATTCGTCATCTCAGAATTTCTATGTATGTGACTTCATTCGAAACGATATTTCTGCAATATCCTCGTTCCTTCTACTATATAACATAGATCTTTTGTGGTCTGAAGGTTTTTCGATTTTTCTAATTCGCCGATTTTTACACGTGGAACTTGTATAAAAATATCGATACGATCGAGAATAGGACCTGAAAGACGAGATCTATATCTTTCTATCGAATGACTACTACAGATACACTCTTTTTCAGAATCTCCCATGAATCCACATGGACACGGATTCATGGCTCATACGAGAGAAAAACGAGCTGGATATCGACAACTCATATTTACTCTATTAATCATGATTTCCCCATCTTCAAGTGGTTGTCTGAGGGTTTCTAGAATTCATTTATCAAACTCTAAAAACTCATCTAAAAAGAGGATACCTTTATGTGCGAGTGAAATTTCTCCTGGTTTTGCATCTCGTCCACCCCCGATGATCGAAGCTTCACTAGCTGTGTGATGAACAACACGAAAAGGTCTTTCATTTATAATAGGATGATCTTTTGTGAGTAATCAGGCAACTGAATAAATTTTCGATAATTCTATCATTTCTTCTATTTCTAGTCATGGGAGAATCCCCGCAAGTGCTTTCGCGAGCATTGTTTTTCCAGACCCAGGAGGTCATTGCATTAGGATATTGTGTCCTCCGCATGCAGCAATAAGGAGTGCTCTTTTTCCTGCCTCTTGCCCGTGGATGGAAGAAAAATCTATCCCTATATTTTTCCGAGGAATTCCTGATATATCTATAGTATCAAATTTTTTTCCTTGTTTTTTTCAGCTCAATATATCGACCGCTTCTTTCAGATTATCCAAACCTATAATCTCGATATCAGGTATGATCGAAGCTTCTTTCGCATTTTCGATTGGTAAAAAAATCCGCTTCATTCCTATTTCTCTTGCAAGTATCGTTGCTGGAAGGGCTCACTGAATATTTCGAATCTTTCCATCGAGAGAAAGCTCCCCAAGAAATAATGAAGTTTCTTTTAGG
The DNA here is from genome assembly GCA_947373235.1 of Candidatus Altimarinota bacterium. GTDB lineage: Bacteria > Patescibacteriota > Gracilibacteria > BD1-5 > UBA2023 > CANBWW01. The sequence goes on from CANBWW010000002.1 coordinate 11,558, forward strand.
GAAATATCAAATTCGTATTCTTTTCCGATAATTCCGAGTGCGATCGGAAGATCATAGAGTGGTCATTTTTTCTTGAGATCTGCTGGTGCGAGATTCACAGTGATCCTTGTTCCTCCTGGAAAACTAAATCCACTATTTTTTATCGCGCTTCTCACACGTTCGCGACTTTCTTGTATGGCAGCATCACCGAGTCCTACAATCGTAAAATTCCCCATTCATGTAACGACATCTACTTCGACTTCAACGAGATTGCCATTGATCCCATAAAGAGAAGAGGAGAAAAATTTTTGCATACAGGGAAATAAAAATGAGTTTATATTTTTATCCTAAGAGTTTGGGTACAAAAAACAAAAGTTTTACACATTTTTTCTTGCTCGTAAAGCGAAAATATGTCTTATTATTTGGTGATGGTATTTTTTTCTGTTACTATGGCTTCAAATAGATTCTTTTAAGCATATTTTCCATGGTTCCTCGACTGTTTTTCATTCTTATTGCCTCCATTCTTTCTTATCCTTTCAATCTTTTTGCTATTACTACGCGTGTGGCTACAGCAAAGGAACAAGATCTCTCGACGACTTCACAGATTTCTGATATCATTCTCTATTATTTTGGAATCCTCATAAATATCATCCTTTTTGTCATTATTTTTTGGATTCTTCTGAAGATATTGCGTCTGACATATGAAGTGATGATGGCAGGGAGACTTATGTATATGAAGGTAACTTTGCCACGTGCCGATTCTAAACTCGATAAAGAACGGGAAACGAAAAAAGATTTCAAAGAAAAAGTCGGAATTATGTCCGTTTTTTATAAAAGTGTCCACAATCTGACACAGTCAAGTGCTTTTGATACGGTGATGAATTTTATTTTTCATCACGCGAAGGTCTCTCTTGAGCTCATGTATCATGATGGAATGGTACATTTTTATGTCGTTGGCTACAAAGAACACGTCACACTCGTACTTCAACAGATTACTTCGAATTATCCAGATGCAGAAGTAAAGGTCATACAAAAAAAAGATTTTCCAGAGATAAAACCGATCGGCTTTACCCTTCAAGCAGCGAGTGTCGGAAAGCACAACGATGATGTCTTTCCTATCAAAACCTATAAATATTTCGAGGATGATCCACTTTCCACTTTTACCAATAATTTTGGTTCTCTGAAAAAAACTGACGTCGCGTCTGTCCAGTTTGTGATCAAACCACTTGGATATAAATGGAATAAAAAAGCGAAAAATGCAGCCGCACTTCTCGCGAAAGGCCAGTATAAAAAATGAATGAAATTTTGACTTCTTGGAACGATTGTACGAGGTATTCTTGCCCCGATTTCTTGGGTTTTTTATCGATTTTTTCAAAATGAATGAAGCGACGGAACGAATGCACCTGGTGCTTCGAGTGGAGACTCTTACAAGATATTTAACCAGGCAGAAACAGAAGCACAGAAAATGGTCTGAGAAAGCGCAGGTCAACCAGGATTCGAAGCATCGATCCGTATTATGGTTTCTTCTGATACAGGAGCTTCCGCCCGAAGTGCTCTGCAAAATCTCGTTGCTGCGACTTCTATATTTACGGATGAATACAACAATCAACTTCAAAATCCACAAATGTTAGAAGATCCGCTGAGATTTATCTTTACGCCACTTCGATATTTTGCCTATAAATACAGACTGATCGGTATTTTTCAGAGTATTTCGAGGTTTTCTTGTGATGAGATGTCGACCCTCTATCACTTTCCAGATATCAACTACAACAAATCTCCGATCATTTCTTGGTTGGAGTATAAGATGTTGCCTCCTCCGTCGAATCTCCGATTTCCAAAAGATCCATTGATTCTGAAGGATTACAAGCGTGATACGAATGGAAATATCTATACGGAAGATGGTTCGCTCTTACAGGTGGATGAAAACAAAAATCTTCTCAGAAATGAAAATAAAGACTTTCTGCTTTTGGATGGAACCATCATCGAAGTCCTCAAAGAAGGTGAAAATATAGGACGTCCGATCGACGAATGAAAAGTCCCAGTTCAGATCGATGCACAGAGAAAACTCGCAGGATTCCCACTTTATAAAGATGCGGTTCTTATGGGTTGGAATGAGTATAGAAATAATAAAACTCCTATTTATTTTTCGAAAAAAGATCGTGGGCGTCATCACTATATCATCGGTAAATCTGGTTGAGGTAAGTCAGTATTTATCGGATATCTTGCACGTCAAGATCTCTGGAATGGTGATGGACTCTGTGTGATCGATCCACATGGCGATCTCGTAGAAGATGTACTCGCCTTCACGCCGAAAGAACGAGCAAAAGATATGATTATCTTCGATCCTGCTGATTATGAGCGTCCGATGGGATTGAATATGCTTGATCTGATTGCGACTGATCCGGCTCTTCGCTCTATTGAAAAAGATCGTGCTGCTCTCGACGCTACTTCGATATTTATAAAAATGTATGGAGATGAGATCTTTGGTCCACGTATCCAACACTATTTCCGAAACGGATGTCTGACTCTTATGGATGATGATGAAGAAGGGGGAACGCTCATCGATGTTCCACGACTTTTTGTGGATGAAGCATTTATGAAGTATAAAACTTCGAAGATTAAAAATGTGATGGTAAAAGCCTTTTGGGATCATGAATATGCTCAGACGGGAGATCGAGAAAAACAAGAGATGATTCCATTTTTCTCTGCAAAATTTGGACCGTTTATTACTAATACGACGATGCGAAATATCATCGGTCAAACAAAATCTGCCTTCAATCTCCGTCGAGTGATGGACGATCAAAAAGTACTGATGGTAAATCTCTCAAAGGGTCGAATTGGTGATCTAAATGCTCAACTTCTCGGTTTGATCATGGTTTCGAAGATCAATATGGCAGCCATGAGTCGTGCGGATATGCCTGAGGATCAACGAAAAGACTTCTTCCTTTATGTGGATGAGTTCCAGAATTTTGCGACCGACACTTTCTGAGAAATCCTCTCAGAAGCTCGAAAATATCGACTCGCATTGATCATGGCGCATCAGTTTATCGCACAGATCGGAGGAAGTGGTGACAAACAAGGAAAGTGAGGAAAACCGTCTATCAAGGATGCCGTCTTTGGAAATGCGGGGACGATCATGTCATTTAAGGTGGGTGCCGAAGATGCGGAATACCTCGAAAAAGAATATGCACCTATGCTTTCCCAACAAGATATTATCGGGATCGCGAATTTCACCACGTATTGTAAGCTCAATATTGACAATGCGACGACTCGACCATTTGACCTCAAAACCATTTGGGATAATACCTACCAAAATAGGGAAGTTACAAAAATCATCAAAGAATATTCACGGAAAATGTACGGAAGAAAAAAAGAATACGTCGATATGGAAATAGAAGCTCGTATGGGAATCGTCCGTGATGAAGAAACTCCTCCTCAGACACCAGCTTCACCAGAATAAAAATAATTTTCTCTTATGCATATCATTATCTCTATCATTATCGGAATTCTGTTTCTTATCGATTCAGTTTTTCTCTTTGCATTCGCAGGTTTTGGGATGACGGGATTGGTCCAAAATTCCCCGATGGTTTCCGCCATTTTTATTCTCTTGCAACTTCCGATTATCTACTTTGTCCTTTATAAGGCCTATATTCAGCCAGTCCAGGTATTGAACCAAAGTATAGCGAAATTTATGACGGGAATAGAAGAAGATATAAATATCGATGCGAATAGCTGGAGTAAATGAATGAATTATGTGATTTCATTTTTTGTGAAAAGTTTGCAAATTTTGAAGGTTTTTAAACAAGAGCTCCGTGATGGACGAAAACTCAGATCTGAAGTTGAAATCGCATCAGAAATCCAAAAACATGTTCTTACGAAAACAGATGTCGTCGTTCCATCTCTTGAGATTGCTCTCGCAACCGTTTCTGCAAGTGAAGTAGGTGGTGATAGTGTTGATATCATTCCTGGAAAAGATAATAATTACTATATCTACGTCGGAGATGTTACTGGACATGGAGTGCCTTCATGATTTGTGATGATGATGGTAAACTCCCTGGTTTCCGCATTTGTTACGAGTGAGCTTTCCAGTGCGCGTGTTCTTTCTGAGACCAATCGTATTATGAAGCCACGAATTCGACAAAATATGATGATGTCATGTGTGATGCTTCGTTGGGATGATAAAGCAAAACTCCTCTACTATACTGGTGCTGGGCATGAATATCTCCTTGTTTATAAAGCAGATACCAATAAGGTTTTTAAAATAAAGTCTGGTTGAGTCGCTCTTGGTATGGTTCGTGATGCTTCGAAAGCTTTACTGGAGCAACAAATTCTTTTCGAAAAAAATGATGTTATTGTCCTGTATAGTGATGGAATCACGGAAGCAAGGTATCGATCGGAACAAAATTGACTTCTTTTCGGAATCGATAGAATAGTAGAATCGATCATGAAGACCAGTGTAAAAACTTCAGAAAATATTTTTCGACAGATCACGATAGATCTCTCCGCTTTTATGGGTTATAAACATAAACAATACGATGATATCACTTTGTTTGTAGCTCGATATATAGAAAAAGATGGAGTGACTATTACCGATATTCCTGAGAAAATCGATAAAACACACTTAACTGAGTGGAACTGGTGAATCAAGTCATCCGATGAGAAAATCTTATAAATCCACTTTTTAATTACTGAGCTTATGGCTGTCCCGAGTCTTGCAGAATTAGTCGCAAAAAATTATACCTGAGATGTCGAATGACTCGAGTCTTCTGGTGTTTTTTTGGCTGCAAAACCGACTGCAACGATCGAAACTTCGCCAGTATCGACATCTTCGCCAACGAAAGAAACCTCTTCAGTACAGTCACTGAGTGCCGTCGAAGATCCTGAAAGAAAAATGACGAAGATCGAAGCGGAAGAGATGAAGCAAACAGAAAAAGAATATAAAGAAGCTCTGGCATATGTGAAAGATATGATCGCTCCCGCGATGATGCGTATCGATGCAACCAAGCTCCAAATCGGAGATACTTATGTGAGAACTATTTTTACATATGCATATCCAGATGTGCTCGAAGGGAATTGGCTTTCACCACTTATAAACTGGGATGTGAAGTTCGACATGTCGATGTTTATCTATCCTATCGACTCTGGTCGCGTGATGAAGTTTCTCAAGAAACGTCTGACACAACTGAGGTCACAGTATTCGATCAATCGTGAAAAGTGACTTATCTCTGATCCACATCTGGATGCCCAGATGCAAGATGTGGAAGAGCTCCAGGCTTCACTCACACGTGGACAGGAAAAATATTTTCACTTCTCGCTCTATATCACGACCTATGCTGAGAGTGAAGATGAGATGAAACGCCTCACCAATACCCTTGATGTAATGCTTGCTGGAAGAAATGTACTTACGAAGCAATCTTTTCTTCGAGCTGAACAATGATTTATATCGACGGGTCCTTTTGCTCGCGATGAAGTAAATGTATTTCGAAATATTTCTACCAAAGGACTTTCTACAACATTTCCTTTTACTTCCAGCTCACTTTCTCAAGATGATGGTATTTTTTATGGAATCAATACTCATAATAACTCACTTATTATTTTTGATCGATTTCAAACAGAAAATGCGAATATGTGTGTGTTTGCGAAATCAGGATGAGGAAAGTCTTTTGCCATCAAGCTCGAAATCCTCCGTTCCTTGATGATAGGAACCGATGTGATCGTCCTGGATCCAGAAAATGAATATCGTAACCTCGTCGATACTGTCGGTGGAACCTATCTGAATATAAATCTCAACTCAGATGAGCGGATCAATCCATTCGATCTTCCGCGATCCCTGAAAGATACAGACACGCACCCTGGCGATCTCCTTCGTGGTGCGGTAGTCAATATGATCGGCCTTCTTCATCTCATGCTTGGAGTGATCACTCCTGGAGAAGAGGCAATTCTCGAAAAAGCACTTATCACGACGTATTCTCTGAAGGGAATCACTATGGATGATGATAATGCTGAAGGAAAAGAAATCCCTCTGATGAAAGATCTTGTTTCTGTACTCGAAACTATGGAAGGTGGAAAAGGTCTCTGTGACCGATTAGATAAATACGTCACTGGTGTTTTTGCTGGTGTCTTTTCTCAGCCAACGAATGTGAATCTGAAAGAAGGTCTTGTCGTATTCTCAGTTCGTGATCTCGATGATATTCTGCGTCCGATCGCCATGTATATCCTCTTGAACTATGTGTGGAATATCGCCAGGTCGAGTGAGAAGAAGCGTATGCTCGTCGTCGATGAAGCATGGAATATCATGCAGTATGAAGACTCCGCGAAGTTCCTCTTTGGTCTCGTAAAACGAGCTCGAAAATACGGACTCGGTATCACGACGATTACTCAGGATGTCGAAGACTTCATGACGAATCAATACGGAAAAGCGATCGTGACCAACTCCTCGATCCAACTCCTTCTGAAACAGTCACCGGCTTCGATCGATATCCTTCAGGATGTCTTTAAACTCACAGAACAGGAAAAATATATTCTCCTCAATGCATGAGTAGGAACCGGACTCTTCTTTGCTGGATGAGAACATGTGGGTATCCAAGTTCTTGCATCGTATTTCGAAGAAAAAATAATCACTACGAAGATAACAGTCTAGAAGTTAGATATTTATGTATTCAGGATTTCATAGAAAAATGTCATCGCTGAGCTTGCGTTAGCATGTCGATACCTCGCTGGCTGAGTGGGGGGGGGGTAGATCGGATGCTGCAAGGTCAGTATACACCATTAAAACTTAAAATGGGTATTTGAATATCCATTTTAAGTAAATAAATTCCTGACACTTGCTTGCCGCTTACAATGCGTTTTAGGGGATTAGGGAACGTTATTGCGTTTCGTTCACTCGGTCGTCTCAATTAGTTGCAGCGCTGCATCCACACGCAATCCTATCCGATAAACACCGCTCGATAGGGGTCAACCAGATTTGTCGGCAACAGCGGGTTTTAATTAATGCGAAGGGCTTACTAGAGGAAATACAATCGCTTACATGGGATAAACTAATTAGCTCACTTAATCTTTAAATGTTTGATGACGTTGTAGTGCTTTATACAGTGGATGAATCGATACGCCAGAAAGATTAAGAATGTTGTACACACTCATATCGTACATATAGGACTTTTGATCGCTATCAAGTAACGGAGCTAAATGATCTCGAATAAATCCTTTTGGATCAGATACATGACCTCGCCCTTTTTTAGCTATAAACGGAGGCAGCTTGCTAGACTCAAAACTTTGCTTAATTGCTATTCTTGTATCGGCCCTTATTGCTTCAGGCAAGTTCCTTCCAATAAATGTTCCCGTTTGACTAAAAACCTCCACAAACTGTGCACGAACCGCTTTGGCGATCTCATCGCTGATAGGTTGTGTAAGATTAGCACTGGTCAGTGTAGGGTGCAGCGCTGCAAGGGTAGAAAGAGATCCAGCTTGCGCCATTAGCTTTTTAATGAATTGTTGGACGGTCTCAGGGCGGTCAGTCCCATCTTCTGCGAGCACCTGAACACTGCTCATAAGGTCAGCTTGCCTCTTTGCTATCTTCCAGAGGAGTTGGTGTACCTGATCCGAAGGAGCTTCGGTCAGAGATTCGAGATGTGCTAAACTCCCTGTAAGGCTGAGTTTCAGGGAATCATTTATCGACATTTTTCTAATTAATTTCGTTTTTTATAACAAAAATTAATTATTTTGCAAGTTTCTCTAACTTTTTCACCATATATTCCCCATCGAGGAGATATCCCCTTTTTTCATAATAGGGACGCACTCATACTCATGCGATCACGGCTATTTTTTCTATGGTAGGATATTTTCCCCCGATCAGATTTTCTGCCATTTCGATCAGTTTTTTCCCGAATCCCATATGCTGCCCACTTCCATCTGATTGCTTTCCGATTCATAGCGCATCACCGAAAATATGGATTTCTCGGATCAAAGCTGATTTTTCCAGTGTTTCGATAAAGTGTTTTTCTCCAGTGAAGTATTGTGAAGGGATTCGCAGTCGTAAAAGTCCGAAGATGGTGCGATCAGTTGGATCGATCACTTGGAAGAAGTACTCATGTCCATGAGAGGCTTCATAAAAAAATGTTTCTATGATCGCATTTTCTGGATTGTTTCATTTTGCTCGGACTTCGCGTGCAGAGATATCATGTCTGGTTATTCCCTGTCGTTTCATTTCTTTTTCTGTCACTTGCCTGAGATTCGCGAGCTTGGATCCTGCGAGGATTTGAGAAGCGGGAATATCTCGGTACATACGATTCAATCTCAGGTATTCTGGCAGGAGTCATTGGAGTGTTGCCATAAGTGGTATGAGGACTTCATCGGTGTAGGGAACGAATTCTCATTTTTCCCAGATTTCCGCAAGTTCTGAGTGTGGAGTCACGACCATCGGGTAGATCTTCATCTCATCGGGTCTGAAGTCTGGATCATCGAAGACGCGTTTCATACTCTCGATATCGCCAGCTGGAGTTGCACCGACGAGTCCGGGCATCATATGTGCAACGACTTTGAATCCAGCATCTTTCAGAATTCTGGTTGCATGGATCGACTCTGCGTTCCCATGTCCACGCTGATTGAGGGTATTTATCGCATCATTTGTTGTCTGATATCCGATTTCTACCCGTGTTACCCCGTATCTACGAAGACGGATGATCTCTTCCTCATTGACCCAGTCAGGACGTGTTTCTATAGCAACTCCGATGACTCGTGAAGTGGCAGTTTCGTTTCGCTTTTTTGCTTCTTCTAGATCCGTAGATGCGTGCATCTGGTATCATTTTTTCAGTTGGAATTTGGCGAATTGTTTCTTGATTTTTTCTTCTTTTGGAAGAATTTCTTTCTGCTCATCTTCTCAAAAAGTTCCTTCTATAAATGGACGGAGTTCAGAAAACGTAGTGTGTGCATCATAGATATTTTTTATAAAATCCTCTTGATATGTGAGTGGATAGACGCTCCAGGTTCCACCGATGACACGCACATCACATTTTACGATACTATTTCCTGTAATTTCGAGAGCACGAAGTCGGTTTTGTATCTGTTTTACAGGATCAAATTCGTTTGCTTCTGCTCTCTGTACCGCGGGTTCGTCGGTAATATAGCTTTTCGGAAGTCCTTCGTATGTTGGACAAAAGACACACTTTCCTGGACATCACCAAAACTTGGTCAGAAGAGAAATCACGGCTACACCCGAAAGTGAGCGCACCGCACGTTTTCTGAGAATCTTATGGATACGCACTTCATCAGCTATTTTCCCTGTATGGATAAAGTGCTGATATCGAGCGATCATCTCGATTCCAGTTGGTCCATCTTTTTCTTTGAACTTCGCGAGGATATTATTTTTTGCTTTATGAAAAGACTTTTTATCGGCTATTTCTGGATGTTCCGCGAGGAAAAAAAGGATCTCATCGATGATTTCTTGTTTTTTTGACATAGGCGAATTGTAGGGAAAAATGAGAAAATGAGAAATAATTTTCTCTGATATTTTGACTTTCAGACCCCTTTCTATACAATGCGGCAGATATCTCTCACGATATGATGCTTCAATGCGGGGGTAACATAAAAGAGTGAGTGTACTAAGGCTTCAACCCTTGGGTGTACCGGTTCGAACCCGGCCCCCCGCTCCATATATAACAAAAACGGATTCTTATGGCAAATAGTCACGGACTTTCTGCACGACTCGTAAAAAAACAAGCGGCCGCTCGTAAACTTTCAAAAGGGAAAAAACGGTCGATGATTATCTATACCTGAAACGAAAATAAAGAATCAAGATTCAATCTCAGTTACAAGAAAAGAACTCGGTACATGCAAAATAAAGATGCATTTCCGAAGAAAAAACTCCCAACAAAAAATATCGATCAACTCATAGAGATGGGAATCATCGACAGTAGAGGATTCTTCAAAAAAGGGAAAAAGAAAAACTATATTACGAAAAGCATGGCGGACCAAAAAGGATTTGATTTCTATGGTATGCCACGAGCTCGATAATCTTCACTTTTGTGGAGATTTTTTGAAATTGCGCGAACCTAAAAATTTCTTATAATCAGAAAACTAAAATCGTAAGATTTTTATATACTAATCTAATTACAAAATGCGAAAACTTATATTCTTTATGCATGTTTCACTCGATGGTTTTGTAGCTGGACCAAAGGGAGAAATGAACTGGATACAGGTAAACGAAGAAATTTTCGACTTTGTCCCTACTTTGACCGAACAGGCTGATACAGCTCTTTATGGACGAGTAACATATGAGATGATGCAAAGTTATTGGCCAACTGCTGGTGATGAACCAGATGCATCGAAACACGATAAAGAGCATTCGGCTTGGTACAACAAGGTTTCAAAAATTGTATTATCGAGAACACTTCAAGAAACAGGACTACATAATACGAAAGTTATTCGTGACAACCTTACAGAAAATATAAATGAAGTAAAAAAGCAAGAAGGAAAAAATATACTTATTTTCTGAAGTCCTCGTGCCTCACAATCACTATTCAATGAATGACTCATCGATGAGTTTTGGCTTTTCATGAATCCAATAATTCTCAGAAAAGGAATACCGCTTTTTCAAAATGTTCCTGAAATGACTCAATTGGATCTTCTAGAAGCGAAAACATTTTCTTGTTGAGTTGTTGCTCTTCATTATCAAGCAAAACAAAATTAATACAGCAGGCTACGAACCTAAAAAACTCTCCACTAACAGTAAAGCTGATAGTGGAGAGTTTGATAATGAATGATATGGTGCAACCAGCAGGGCTCGAACCTGCGACCTCCTCCTTCGCAGGGAGGCGCTCTAATCCAACTGAGCTATGGCTGCGAATATTTTTTCTATAATGGAGGCACCATCCGGAGTCGAACCGGACTACAAAGCTTTGCAGGCTTCTGCATAACCGATCTGCCATGGCGCCATCGGAGAAAGCCTCCGCATTATAGAGAAAAGAGAAAAAAAGCAAGGAAAATATTTTTTCTTATTTGCATTTAAAGCTTTTGAGAAGTTCTATATAGTTTGTTGGTGATTTATCGAGTGAAAGTGATACGTGCAGCAGATAGACATTTGCTCCGCAAACACGCGCCGTTTGGATAAACTGCATTTTTGGAGTTGTCTGGTTATATCTCGCTTCGAATACATAGAGTCGTGATATCTCTGCATCAGAAAAAGTAAATGGAATATCTTGGAGTTTCGTATATTCGAGATAATTCCGCATCGTTTGGAGATTATTCAGTTCACTATATTTTTCGGACGTGACGATATTTTCCAGTGTATCCTGCATCACGATAATATTGTTGGAGAATCAATATTTTACGTCTGGAGAGACGTATGCTGTCACGATCACACCATGTTTCGGTGATGGCAGGTCACTCCCTTTTGTTTCTGTCCAGGTTTTTGGTACAGATATACTGACGGAAGCATTTTGAAATTGCACCGTATTCCCAGTTCCGACGCCATCAGCTCACTCCGATTCTGTCTGAGTTCCTGGCAGGCTACAGGCACTGAGCAATCCGATTGTAAGAATAAAAAAAAGATAAAAACGCATAAGAAAAATTAATTAAATCCCAAAAAGGCTTTTTATGTGTGCAAACAGTCCAAAAATAACGAACAAAGAACTCAAAACTCCTATCAGCAATGGAAACCATTTTTTATTCATCATGTATATCTGTTCTGTGTAGACAGCAAGCTCATACAAAAACCAACCCAAAGAAATAACGAGCAAAGAATATGCATGAAAAGTTATTTGAGCAATCGTCGATATTAAAAATGGTCAAAAAGAAAATCCCCCGATCGTGAAAAGCAGTGATACAAAGTAAAATGCAATAAAAAAAGCAAGCGTTCGCTTGGCTACCAAAAGCCGAATTTCAGTGAACTCTGCTGGATTTTTTATGAGTCTTTCATGTATGTCCTTGATTTTACCCATTTATTCTTATAATACGCGGGTTATTATATAGAAAAATGTCACTCACACAAGAAAAAATCAACCGTCTCAAAAAATTGACCGCTCTCGAAAGCGATAAATCCATCAACATCGATAGTGTTTTGGATTCTTTTGATGTCCTTCAAAAAATGAATGTGGATCTCACTCGCGACCCAGTTCGAAGTGGACAATGAGTTTTATTACCTCGTATCGATGAAGTAAAAATTTCTCAGACCACTCCTGATGAGCTGCTCGCTTGTACTTCTCAGCGAGTGGTCAGTCATCAGATTTCCCTCGGGAGTATTATGCACGGCGAATAGTTCCCCGCTTCTTTTTTAAAATTCCTTTTCATGAATTCTCGATTTCTCCTTTTCCTTGCCTACGCATTTTTATTTACGATGGCAATCCAGTATTTCGTTTTTACAAAACCACATACTAATATTGTGGCGAATAAAGACGTTATTTTGACTGTTCAGAAGGATAGTATCGTGATACCAAATATTCCTCAAGTGGCACTCGTAAACAATCTGACGGGAAGTCTTCTTATAAAGCCCTGTGAAGATATGAGTGTTTCTATTGATTCGAAACCACTTTCTTTTTCAGGAATTCAGACTGAGGCACCAACCTTTTGTAATGCACTTACGATCATGAGTGGATCCAAGGTACTCCTTCCTTTTTCTGATCTTTCGAAGGTATTTGCTCAGATGAGTGGAAAATATATAGTCACTCTCAAGACCCCAGTTGGTGAGAGGATTATTACTTTTACGAGCAGCCCTCCAGGTACATTTCGAAAAGTGCTTACGGATATAGTGTACCGTCCTATTTATAATACTTTTGTTGGGCTTATCACGTATCTTCCAGGACATTCACTCGGATGGGCGATCATCATCATCACACTCATCATCCGTTTGATTCTTCTTGTTCCTCAGCATCATATGCTTTCGAGTCAGAAAAAACTCCAAGTTCTCCAGCCAAAAATAAAAGAAATCCAGAAAAAATATAAAGACGATCAGGCAAAACTCTGAGCTGAGATGCTCGCACTTTATAAAAAAGAATGAGTGAATCCGATGGGTTCTTGTCTCCCACTTCTTATCCAGATGCCGATTTTGATCTGACTTTATTGGGTGATTTCTGGAATCAATGATCCTTCAAATTCATACCATCTCTATAGTTTTTTCCAACATTTCGATATACGAAATATAAATTCTCATTTTTATTGACTCGATCTTAAACATATTGGTGGTCTGATCGGTGGTATTTTTGCGCTGACTCTCGGAGGATTACAGTTTCTTCAGGCAAAACTCTCTTTCAGTTATAATAAAGCTCCGAAGAAAACGGAGGCAATCGAAAAAGCAAATAGTGAAGCGCTTGCTTCCGAGTTTTCTCTCGATCCTGCTATGATGCAAAATATGATGATTTATATGATGCCACTCATGATTATGGTTTCATCGTTTTTCTTTCCACTCGGGATCGGACTCTATTGGTTTATAGGAACAATTTTTGTGATCGTGCAACAGTGGTATGTGAATAAAATTGCCAAGAAAAAAGAAGTGAAAGAGTAAGATTTCCCTCAAAAATACAAAAAAGAATCAGAAACCAAAAAGAAGATAGGGAAAAAGCTATTATTGATTTGACAAGAAAGAGCTTATTCATATAATCCGCCTACTTTTTGGCGAAAGCCAGTTTTTATATTGCTTCATCCATTTTTCCATGCCGCACACAAAATCAGCAAAAAAAGCACTCCTCGTGAGCGAAAGAAAGCGTTCGAGTAATCGTCGTTATCTTGCCCTCACAAAAGAAAGCGTAAAGGCTTTTGAAAAAGCTCTTGCGATCACTCCAGCAGTTGAGGCAGATCTTATCGTTGCTCTTTCTGAGGTTTATTCTCGTATCGATACACTTGAGAAGAAGAATATTCTCAAGGCAAATACAGCTGCTCGTCGAAAGTCTGCGTATGCAAAGATGGTAAAATCTGTAACCGCAAAATAATTCATGAATCGTCCTTTCGTTCAGAAAAAAAATGAAAAACGTATCAATGATACGATCATAGCTCGTGAGATCGTCGTGATCGATGAGACATGAGAAAATCTCTGAAAGATGTCTCGCGATAGCGCACTGAATCTTGCTGGAGAAAAAGACCTCGATCTCGTCGAAGTCGGACTCCAAGATGGCATCGTCCTCGCCAAGATCGTCGACTATGGGAAACAACTTTTCAAACAACAAAAACAACAATCCCACAATAAAGGGAACGCAAAAAAAACAGAACTGAAGACGACGAAGTTGACGTATAAAATCGGAGATCATGACATGGAAATCCGAAGAATACAGGCTGAGAAATGGTGAAAGGAAGGGCATCCACTGAAAATCACACTCCAACTAAGAGGACGTGAAAATCAGTATGAAGATCTCGCACTCCAGCGTATCGAAGAGTTCATTGCTTCACTCGAAACCGTTTATAAAAAAGATCCAGGACAAAAAATAGGAAAACAAGGAAGTAATTTTACTACTATCCTCTATCCTAAAAAATAATACCTAAACTCCCTCTACTATGCCAAAAATCAAAACTCTCTCGAGCGCAAAGAAACGTGTGAAAATCACTGGAACTGGAAAATATATCGTCGGAAAGACGGCAAAACGTCACCTTTTGAAAGATAAATCTTCGAAAGCAAAAGGACGTGATAAGTATGGAAAAGTTCTTTGTGCAGCGAATCGCCTCGAAGCTCGTATTTCTCTCCCTTACGGAAGATAATTCTTCTTATTTCTACAATTAATCTCATAAAATATGACTCGCGTAAAACGTGGTACGATGACCCACAAAAGACATAAAAGTATCCTTGCCCTCGCAAAAGGATATCGCCGTATGAATGGAAATGTCTATTCTCGTGCGAAAAATGCGATCATGAAAGCAGGTCAAAATGCTTACATTGGTCGAAAAGCAAAGAAACGAAATTTTCGTCGTCTTTGGAACGTCCGTATTAATAACGCGGTTCGTCCTCTTGGTCTCAATTATTCGACTTTCATACACTCACTCTACACAAAGCGTGTGACTTTAAACCGAAAAGTTCTTTCCAATATTGCCATTTCTCATCCAGCTGTATTTGCTGAGATTGTGAAGTTTGTAAAATAAACTCAAGCAATTATGAAAAATCCTCTTAAGAAAAATGAAGAGGATTTTTTTTATGGAGTCAATAAAAAACGGAATCGATTTTCTTATATCGATTCCGTGAGTATTTCTTTACAGAGCTCTCTTATCCATCATGACTTCTATAAGGGCTTGTTTTGTATTTTCATCGAGTGTTCCGCTGGCTGTGAGACCATATTCTTTTTGGAGATTTTTGATCGCTTGAACCGTCGGCAGACTCATCGTTCCATTTCCACTGATCTTCATATATCCGGTATTCTTGAGAACGGTTTGTAGATTTTTTATTTGAGAGCTTTTTTCGCCTTTTTTCGGAGAACCAAAGGAAAGCACCTTTTCATTTACTACTTTATAAGTACTCGTCCATTCGATATTTTGAGCAATAAGGGCTTTTTTGTCGTCTTCTATTTTTTTCATTTCAGCATCTCGGAGACTCACGTATTGTGCATGTTCTGCAAGGAGTTTTGCTTTGGTGAGGGGTCCATAGTTTCCCGCACCAGTATCGTTCGGAGAACTTATGATGTTATGATCGAGTTGAAAGTCGAGGATCATTGCTTCTGTAGATCGTCCATCTGTTGTATATCCGAGATCTGCAAACATATCCATGACGTCAGTTGGAGGGAATCCAGTCGTCGGTGTATTTGTAGCTTTTGCTATATCTGAAAGATTGATTTTTCCTGAGTCGATATCCGTAAACGAGAGAAGTGGTTTTGAAGTATCGGTAATTATAGTGCCGAGTACTTTTCGTCTTCCCCATACCAGTGCACGTTTGAGTCCGGCATCACCTGAACCCATCCATACGTCGATACGATCATAGTTTTGCCCATTGGTTCCGGCAGTGACGATGGCACCACCACGATCTTCTACTTCACCGATTCAGAGTCCTTCGAGATCGATCCGTGTACCGAAACTATATGTTTTTGGAGCTGCCAGCATACCAGCAAATACTGGTTTTCCACTTGCCCCGTTTATCCCATTTCCATTGAGAGCTATTTCTGAGTTATAGTCTCCACGAAGATAGAAATCTTGTCATGGAAGTGGTGAATAATATGCTGTTACGATAAAATATTTTTGTTCATCTGCATAACTACTTCCTGGAGAAGCGCTGAAAAATCCAAGAAAGGCGATGAAAATCGAAAGATATGTATGAAATTTTTTTGGTATTTCGAAGGTTTTTGTATCTCTGATAAATATGAGCGATACATCTTGTTTTATATGAGCTGAAAGGAGTCCGGCCGCCGACAGGGAAGAAAAATGATTCATGAAAACATTTTAGGAATAAAATCCTCAGTGCGTATATACGGGTAAATCATCAAGTTTTCTAAAAGTTCGGATAAAGAAAGTGTACCATATATATAACTCAAATTCCAAGGATTATCGCTTGACGGTCTAATATCGGTATTCATAAATATATTTTTGGGAGAAAAACGTACTTTTCAGTTCCGTTTTTTTCCTCTTTCTTTTCTTGAGGGTTCGTATCATATCGAAAAGTGTATAAAAATCAAAAATATTTTGCTTTTCCTCATCCTTTCCATATACTGAACCCGAATTTTCTATAGAAATACATATATTTTGTTCTCAAACTGTATTCAAATTTCTTGAAAATAGTCGCGTTTCTGGCGAATGTAGCTCAGTTGGTTAGAGCGTCGGACTGTGAATCCGAAGGTCGTGGGTTCAAGACCCATCATTCGCCCCATAAAAATAATTAAATTTCTTAATTATTAACGTCTATTTCTTAATTTTTATTTTATGTCAGATTTTTCTCAAGATCTCGCAGCGGTTGCACCGATCAAATCATTTGAAATCGGGGAACTCGTAGTCGGAACGGCTGTAGTTGCCAACCAAAAGATGATCCTTGTGGATCTTGATGGTCAATTTACTGGTATCATCACTGGTGCTCATATGCAATCTTCTACGGAAGATAGTTCTGCAATCCTTCCTGGTACTCGTATCGAATCGATCGTGATCGGTGATGACGCTCACTCTGGACTCATCCATCTTTCACTTCGTCGCGCTTCTCAGGCAAAACTTATCGAAAAACTTCACTCAAACTTCGATACAAAAGAAATCATTACTGTCGTTCCAAACGAAGCGAACAAGGGTGGTCTTCTGATCGATCTTGATGGAATCAAGGGTTTTATCCCAGTTTCTCAACTGACTCCCGCTCACTATCCACGTGTGGAAGGAGCCAATCCAGAAAAAATCCTCGAACACCTCGGAAAACTTGTTGGAAAACCATTCTCCGTTCGTGTTATCAATGTCGATCAAGGAGGGAAAAAGATCATCTTCTCTGAGAAGGCAGCGATCGAAGAACAACGTTCTGAGGCTATGAAGAATATCAAGGTAGGAGATGTGGTCGAAGGACACGTTTCTGGTATCCTGACTTACGGTCTCTTCGTGACATTCCATGGTATCGAAGGTCTCGTTCACGTTTCTGAGATCGACTGGGGACATGTGAATAATCCTCACAAACACGCTCGTATCGGAGATAAGGTAACGGTTCAGGTGATCGGTATCGAAGGAGAAAAAATCTCTCTTTCTATCAAACGCTTGAAGCCAAATCCTTGGCAAGTACTTGCCGACAAATACCAGGTTTCTGATATTGTCGAAGCACCAGTTCTTCGCCTTTCTCAATTCGGTATCTTCCTCGAACTCGATGGAGCTATCTCTGGTCTCATCCACCTTTCTGAGATCCCAGCAGAAATGATGAAAGGACTCGAAGAAAAAGTACGTCCAGGTGAAATGATGAAGGCTCGTATTATCACCTTCGATCCAGTTGCAAAACGCATCGGACTCTCGCTCAAGGCACTTGACCCAAACTATGTTCCTTCTGCAGAACCGATCGAAATCCCAGCTGAAGCCCTCGAAGCATAATTTGAAAAACCTCCAAGAAATTGGAGGTTTTTTTATTTTCTGTATGATGTTGGTATGAATCCACATGAAAAACTCATCCGTGATCTGATTGCAGAAACTCAGCATCCAGACTTTCCTCATATGATTGTTCGGAAAGTCGTGGATCTGACCGAACATATCCTCTTTCTTGAACACAAAATAACGGAAGAATATGGTGAGCTGGAGTCCGCAAAGACGAAAGATGAACAATACTCAGAAGCAGGTGACTGTCTCGAAGTGTTCGATACGCTTATGACCCTCTCGCCTGAGATATGAGATAAGGAGAAATGGAAAGAAGAAAAGAGAAACTTCCTCGAAAAACTCGTTTCTGAATATCGTATGGATCTCGAAAAGGTATCCCTCTTCCAAAAGCAAAAACGAGAGAAAAAAGGGGGATTTTGGGAGGGAATTATCTGGAGGAAAGAGTAGATTCCCATCAATCAAATTTCTTTAAGCTATTTGATTTATATTTTCTTGCTTCTATGTAGTGCATTATAAAGAGGGTGTAATTTTCCAGTATTACTATTTAATATGCTGTATATATCAATATTATATTGATATGCTTTTTGATCTTCGTCCAATAATGTTGATATTGTTGAATTAATGTATCCTTTAGGATCAGACGTGTTTCATCGTCCTCTTACTGTCGTAAATAACGGAATCTTCTTACTTTCAAAGTCTTTTTTAATTGCAATTCTTGTATCTGTTCTAACTGCATCAGCGGAGTTTCTGTCGATAAACGGACCAGTGAGATGAAAAATATTAAAAATCTTTGCACGAAATTTTTTCGCGACATCGTCAGAGGTCGGTTGTAATAGATTAGCTCTTATTAGTTGTAATAGATTAGCTCTTATTATATGAGGATTGGAAGCTGCAAATTCTTTAAGTTCAGCAACCTGAGCTTCCAGTATTTCGATAAAACGATTTATATAATCTTTTGGTGATATAAATTCTTCATGATCGATAGAATCTTCTTGGATATTCATAGCTGAAAGATAATTTCATATTTTATATACAAATAATGTATTCTATCAATTAAAAATAGGACACTAAGCGTGTCCTATAAGTTCTACTGGGTTTTCTTCTCCTGCTTCATCAAAAACATCGAGATAGACATATACACAATGATTTTCAAATTCAAAAATCGCATGGAATTGCCCGACTTCTCCTTT
This sequence comes from Candidatus Altimarinota bacterium, assembly GCA_947373235.1. GTDB lineage: Bacteria > Patescibacteriota > Gracilibacteria > BD1-5 > UBA2023 > CANBWW01. The sequence continues at coordinate 30,667 of CANBWW010000002.1, forward strand.
TGGATTTAATTCTGCTTCAAATTCTTTTCGTGAATTGTCAGCATCGATGAATCCAACAGTAATGACTCTAGTAAGAGTGTTATTTGCACCTTTCGATACAACATCACCATCTACTACAACGAGAATTTCCGATTTCATTTTGAGTCTCCCTTAGGCCTGAAAGATAATCTAAATGTAGAATATATGTTTTAGTATATATGTCAATAAATAACCTCCACTATTTCAGTGGAGGTTTATTTTGAGGATTTTTCATAAGTTTCCAGAGAAACTGTATATTTTTCTCGAATTCTTTTCTTTGCTCGAGGTTTTTATAGTCGAAAACTGCTCATTTCTTCGCTACGAAGACGATATCGAGGGATGTTTTTTCCAGATAGGGTGCCGAAGTGTCATATGACAGACGACGCCAGAAATTTCGATTCACACTTCCTTTTGTTTGTTTTCCAGAAAGGACGATCCCACACCTTGCATATCCGAGACGATTCGGAAAGGTATTCGCGATGAGTCCATACGAAAAGAAAGGCTTTCTTTTTTGTAAAACCTTTCTTACTTCATTCTCTGAGAGTCTATATTTTTTCGCGATCATAGGGCAATATTATCTTCCACGAAAACGCTCAGTGAGACCAGGGAATGTCACGATACGTGCATTTCCTCCGGCTACATTATGGTGTTTACTCTTTCCACGAATATCCTTAAATCGTGCAGGATAGCTCACAGCGAGGACATGACGACCCTTTCGGCGACGAGCCTTGAG
>CANBWW010000003.1 GCA_947373235.1 Candidatus Altimarinota bacterium
TTGCCAGAGTTTCACATTTTCATTGTCTCCGTGAGAAAGTTTTTGGAATTCTTCTCGGGTGAGATTATCAAAGTCTGATTTTCCAGCTACCTTTTCTTCATCGATCCATTTGGTTGCTTTCTGGTAGAGTGAAAGAAGATAATCGACTCCGAGAGTTTCTGCTTTTTTTTGCAATAATGCAATATCCCCCTTTGTTTCACGTTTTCCAGCGGCGATCAGCTTCCCAAAAATCCCTCCCCAGTCGCCATAGTGTGAGTCTCATATGACACTATATCCGAGATGACGATAGACATTGCAGATGGTTTGCCCGATAGAAGGAGTACATATATGACCGATGTGCATGGGTTTTCCAGCATTCGCACCAATATAATCCACGACGATCGTTTTCTTTTCTATGATTTTTCGCTCTGATATATTTTCGAAAATTCCTTTCCAAATGGTATCTGTCAGGAAAAAGTTCACATATCCTCCAGTTGCACTCGTCGACTGAAAAAACTCTTTCATTTTCGCGAGTTCCTGGGTGATTTCCTCTGCGATGATATTCGGGGATTTTCCAGCTGATTTCGCGAGTGGAAATACATTGATACAGTATTCCCCGAGTTCTGGTTTTGGAGCAGGGGAGAGAACTGGGAAAAAATCTATGTTATAGAGATTTTTTACGGTTTTTGAGATGCTTTCAGAAATGTACTGCATATGGTAAATAAGTTTTGATAGTGGGGATTATAGTGAAAAATGATGGAAAATCGAGTAGAAATTATACTTTCACTCTTTCTATAAAGTGTCTATTTCAGAAGATATGATCATCTTCCAGGAGTGGTTGTCATGATTCTATGATCTCGAGAATTGATTTCTTCATTTCGTGTGCTTGTATTTCTATCTGTGCAAGTCGTCAGCAAGTCTGTATGACTTGTGGAACGTTCGTGACACACATAAGTGCGCGATCATGATAGGTAGTTAGGATGGATTCGATAAGTGTATATGACAGTCATTGACCGCGAAACTCTTCTCTGACAAAAAGAGATCCCCATTCGTAGATATCATCGATTACTGGAACTATTTTTATAAATCCTGCGATTATACTTTCTTTTATATAGAGTGCTGTTCCACCATGTGTTTCTATGACCTCCATAAGTTCCTGCCCTGTGACGGGCATCATATGTGGTTTTTTTGCATTCTCCTCCATGATTCCTTGGGCGATGTTGTGGCAGTCCTGAAGCGTTGGTTTCTGAAAATATGTTTGTATCATAAGTAAATATATTAAGATGTAATTTTTCCGAAATAGCACCATTCTCAGTTTTTTTCTACTGATGAATTCGGCATGATGATCATCCCATCGTAGGGTGCGGAGATGATTTTTCCTGAATTATAGATTCCAATAGGTTCTCATTTTTCGACAGGATCAAAATTCTTCCATTCTTTCAGAAAAGATCCTTCTTCCTCTTTTCTGATGATCGTATCTACATGGATCCATATCTGTTCCTGCTTTTGTTTTGGTGTTTCTTTTTCTATGATCTGAAAAAATCATAATACTGAAATAATAGCTGTATATGCATTTTCTTGGCTTTTTGGATCTGTGTTTTCTCCACACTCGATCGTGATTCAGGGTTGTCCATTTTTCTTTGCAAAACCGATTGTATCAAGCTCAGGAGTTTCCTTATAGAGTTCTGTCCACCCAGTCATCACATACTTTATAGGTATATTTTGTATGATGGTATTTATATGCTCTGTATTGTAGTCATTGAAGATAAAGGGATCTACTCATGATGAAAAAGAATGGAGATCAAGAATAAAGTCACTTTCTAGAATTTCTTTTTCGATATTTCTTGCAATATCATATATATCACCTGATCTATTGGATCAAAAGATACGGTTGAGATTTTCTGTTATTTGTCTTTTTTGCTGTTGGTATGCTACAAGATTTGCATAGGGAATGCAAGTGATCTTTCACTCGAGAAGCTGTATTTTTCATGATACGATACCTTCTCGTAGTTTTTCTATAGCGAGACTTCCGCATGGTTCGTCGCCGTGGATTGATCCGAGTATGAGTATATTTTTTCCAGGTTTTCCTGAATCAAAAGAGTACTTGAGTTGCATAAAAAAAAGAAATAAAAAAACAGCTTCTGATTTCTCAAGAGCTGTTTTCGGATTTTGTAAAAATTATTTCACAACCGCCAAAAATAACCCTCGAGTGAGAGTATTTCGACGACGTGATGATATATTTTGTGTGAACATATTTTCAGTATAGAAAAAAATCAGGGAAATCAAATTTTTATATTTTCTCCAGTATCCATCCTTCCTTCTCGTCGATCATCTTCCATCCAAGAGAAGTGATCTCATCACGCATTCTATCTGCTTCATGCCAGTCTTTCAGTTTTTTTGCGAGTGCTCGAGCTTCTGCGAGTTTCTCTATTTCTTCTGGGATTTTTTCAGATTCGAGTAGTGAGAAATCAAGAATAGACATCACTTCGTTCCAGCTTTTTAGGAGATCGACGATGGATTTCGCTTCCTCGATGGAGAATATTTCCTCATCGATCGCGCTATTTATATAACTTTGATATTCGAACAGGATCGTCATCGCTCCGAGCGTATCGAAATTCTCTTCCAGTTTTTCGATAAATTCCTGCATAAAAGCTTGTTGATTTTCTCTGAATTCTCGAGAAATATCATGAAACTTGAGTTTTCCGTGACTATTTCGAGTTGCATCGATCGCAGGAAGTTTTGATATATATCGACCGAGACGTTTGATCAGCTCATCGAGACCACGGATCGTATTGACTCCTGCAGTGAGTCGATCGAAAGTAAAATTAAAATTTTCTCGGTAGTTATTCTGGAGTGCCATGAGTCGAAATGCTCTACATATAAGCACTTCTGGAATATTTTTTTGTTTTTCGATAATATCCGGAAGTGTATAAAAATTCCCAGCAGATTTCGACATTTTTTTATTATCCACGAGGAGATGTCCTCCGTGCATCCAGTATTTCGAAAATTGTTTTCCGGTCAGTGCTTCTGTCTGTGCCACTTCGTTTTGATGATGAGGAAAGAGGTTATCGATGCCACCCATATGGATATCGATCTGTTCACCAAAATATCGATAGTTACAAGCGCTACATTCGATATGCCATCCTGGTCGACCATCGAGAGATTTTTTCTCTCCATCGATCATGATTTCTATATTCCATTTATTTTCTCCATCGCTTGCTTTATCGTATGCCTTCCAGAGCGCAAAGTCAGCGACTTGATCTTTTTCATATTCATCATTATCTATGCGGACGCTCGTGATCATTCCTTTCATATCGAGATGTGCGAGTTTCCCGTATTTTTTAAATTTGCTCACACTATAATAGATACTTCCATCATCTGCGAGATAGGCGTATCCTTTTTTTATCAGTCATTCGATCATCTTTCCCATCTCCTCTATGAGTCCAGAGATTGGCGCGATCGTATCGGCTCGAATGATAGAAAGCTTATCGAGATCTGTTAGAAATGCTTCAGTATAAAACTCAGTAAATTCTTTGAGACTTTTTCCTGATTTTTGTGAATCACGGATCGTCTTATCGTCTATATCAGTTACATTCATCACGGTTTTTACGCGATAACCGAGAAATCTGAGCGTACGGATCACAAAGTCTTCGAAAAGATATGCACGGAGATTTCCTATATGCGCATAGTTATACGGTGTTGGTCCGCAGTAATAGACTTTTACTGCTTCTTGTTTCAGTGGTTTAAATGTTTCCAGTTCTCGTGAAAGCGTGTTATATATCTGAAGAGCCATAAGAAAAATGATTGTTACTTGGCTCACTATAGCCAAAAAAATAGAAAAATCGATAAAGAGAATAAAATAAGTTTGACACTTATATAATTTAATTTCAAATATTATTGACACAATAAAATATATATGTTATAGTTATCTTGCTCTTTTTGATATAACATTTATAGATATGAATAATTCTATTCAACGACACCCTCGTGGAACTGGTCATGAATGGCTCTCTGCAATATTTACACTTCTCGTGCTTTCCGGAATTTACTTTTCTATGAATAGTTTTTCCTCTGCTGCTGTCAGTTATGGAAATGGATCAACTGCTTCTGGAAAACCCCTTTCTGTAAGTGATAACTACTGGAATGATACTCTTTCTTACTGATTTCGATCATCCTCTTGAGATACTTATATCCAAACAGGATCAACCGACTCAGTTGACCGAGTTCTCATCGCCAAACGAGAAGATGGAAAAGAAGTGTATGAGAAAGACGGAGTGCGAGTGTCTTTTTATCCAAATACTCCGATCGAAACAATCGAAAAAAGTATGGATCAAAGTACGGCTCGTGCATACTCTCGTCTTCCAAATGGAATCGCCGTAATAGAAGGAAATCTCGAATCTCCTTCTGCCAAAACGATTCTTGCCACGCTCCATTCCCGATAGCGTCACCTCCATCAGTGTTTCTCCCAGAGTATTGGTATTCTCTGGGAGTTTTTTTGTGAAATATGTGTGAACTGATTTTGAAAATCTTCTCTTTTCACTATACTTTTTTCGTGTTCTTTAATATTCTTGGGGATGATACAGGATTCGATAGGAAGACTCGTATTGCCTGTGTGCCGTATCGGGGCTCCTCGCCTCGTTATCAAAGAGGAAAAATTAGATGCAAAAACATCACCTCTCGCTCGTCTTACTGCTTCTTTCAAGAAGTCTGTAACTCCAGCTTACTCTTTTGCTTAATCGCTTCAGAGTGTAGTCTTCCTTCGGGATGAGTGCCAGATGGCCTGCTACAAACTTCACTTTTTGGAAACTCATAAGAAAAGGTCGTAAAAAATAAGTCTCTTTTTCACTTTTGTCGGTGATTTCTCGAAAAAGAGTATCAAAATCATCGCGTATATACTTTTTTGTCAGTTTTCTCGACGTATATATGTATCCAAAATCGACTACATACGGTAGACGCACAGTTGATACCTTTCTACACGCGGGGGCAGTGCCCGCCATCTCCACCATAAAGAAATAAAAAACAATAAAAGTACTCACCAGAAATGGTGAGTACTTTTATTTGTTATATCATTTACAGGTCATGCATTTTTATGATGGATATAGCTGAGTTCCAATAGAATATCGAAAAGAAGAAATGAAGAAAGTAATACGGTTTCTTCTAAAAAATTTAATTTTAAGATGTATTCTTATATACTCAATCAAAATACATCATTTCAACTTATCATGAACAAACGTTCACTGTTTATCTTTCGACAAGATTTACGTCTTCAGGACAATACAGGACTCCTTAAGGCTATCAGAAACTCAGAGGAAGTTCTCCTGATTTTTATCCATGATACTCGCTCGATAGAAACTTTTGGAGAAGACGATCCACGTTTTGGATTCATCAGAGAATCGATTGATTCCATGAATGAGAGTCTCTGAAAACAGGGTTGAAAAATTTTTATTTATCGAGGATATCCTGAGGAAGTGGTTGAATCTATTCTCAAAAAATACGCAGTGGACGCGGTATATATAAATCGCTCCTATTCTCCTGAATGAATCCTTCGGGATGCTACCATAGAGGATATCTGTCAGAAATCTCAGGTTTCTTTTCATGCTTCAGAAGATTTTCTGATGGTTGCTCCGCATATATGTGAAGCAAGAAAAGTATTCACCCCTTTTTCTTTTCTCTGGAAACGATATATCTTCGCTCACCCTGAGGATACTTTGATACAGGAATTCGAATGTACAAATACACGATTTTTTACACCGCCCGATGATGATAAAGAAGTAACAAGTATAGAAATTGCCTATCATCGATATTGGTCTCTACCATTTTGATATGAGCGACTTGATCGTGATTTTTCATCCTATGAGAGCCTGAGAAACACGCCTGGAATCGATGGATCTACGAGACTCTCACCATATATCCGTTTCGGGATTTTTTCTATTCGAGAAATATATGCGCGCTTTCAAAATAATCCAACACTGCTTTCAGAGATTATCTGGCGGGATTTCTGGTATCAGATTGCTTATAATTTTCCTTCCATATATGATCTCGAATTTCAGGAAAAACGTCGAGCAATCCTCTTGGAAAATGATCCTATCATAATGAAAAAAATCGAACAAGCAGAAACCGGATATCCACTCATCGATGCAGCACTCAGACAACTCTATGAAACCAACTGGATGCATAATCGACTCAGAATGGTAGTTGCTTCTTTTATAACGAAAAACTGTTTGATCGATTGGCGATGGTGAGAAAGTCTCTTTAAAAAGTATCTGATTGACTATGATAAAGCGGTGAACTATGGAAACTGGCAATGGAGTGCAAGTGTCGGTGCTGACCCAAAACCACTTCGAATATTTAACCCCCTCATCCAGTCAGAAAAGTTTGATACAGACGCCCGATTTATAAAAAAGTATATTCCTGAACTCGCACTGATCGATCCAAAGAGGATACACTCTCTTGATCTGAAGTGAATCTATCATGATCCAATAGTGGATCAACGAGAAAGTGCTCTTCGTGCAAAAATGCGTTACATATGAACAATACACCCAGACACTTATTCATAATAGATAAAGTATCAGGGATAATATATACTTGAAGGAATAGAATATTGGATATACTTATACAGAAGATAAACACACTTCTTCATTGTTATCAATACATAATAATCATATACACTCTATGTATCTATTGTCAATAATCCTCCCACTTCTTGCCTGATATGCGACCATTATTCTTGGTGATTTTATCTGGCTCGGATTTATCACCAAAAATTTTCTTATCAGAGAATTTGGTCAACTTATAGACTTAGAAACAAATGGATCTATAAAAATCCACCTTCTTGCATGACTGAGTGCTTGGGCGGTAATAGTACTCCTTCTCTATGTTTTTATTATCCGTTCTGGATATGCAAGTTCACATCTTTCTGCCCTTGGATACGGAGCAATTATGTGACTCTTATCTTATGCTATGTACGACCTCACGAATCTCACATTTATAAAATGATACTCCCTCGCATTTACATTTGTGGATATTGCCTGGGGAACACTTCTCTGTGGGCTCGTCTCTCTCATGATGTATAGTACTTCTCGATATTTTTAAAATATGCTTACCATTATAGTGGTTCTATTTCTTCTGTATGTTCTTTTATTTTTCTTGTCAATAAAAATAAAAGATAATTCGATCGTAGATATATTCTGGGGTATAGGGTTTATGATTATAGCAACCCTCTCATACCGAGAATGAATACAAGAATTTCCTCAAAAACTCCTCACTCTCTTGGTGTGTCTTTGGGGGATAAGGATTACTTCTCATATTGGGATAAGAAAGTTTCGAAATAATCATGAAGATCCTCGGTATGCAAAATGGAGAAATGAGTGGAAAGGTGTTTGGTATTTTTATATACGATCCTTCTTTCAGGTATACCTCCTACAAATGCTCCTTCTCTGTATCATAGCTATTCCGATCTTCTTCGTGAATCTTGCACTAAATAGTAAAGAATGAGGAATAATGAGCATTCTCGGTATATGAATTTCTCTAGCTGGAATCATATTCGAGATGATCGCAGATATCCAATTGACGAAGTTTATAAAAACGAAAAAAAGTGGACAGATTTTTATGGAATGACTCTATAAATACTCTCGCCATCCAAACTATTTCGGAGAAAGTATTTTCTGGCTTGGTATAGGAATCATGAGTATCCCTTATTCATATTTTGGAATTATCGGATGGATCGTGATCACCTATCTCCTCTTATATGTTTCGGGTGTACCACTTCAAGAAGCAAAATATGCAGGACAAAGTGAATGGGAATCTTATAAGAAAAAAACCAATGTCTTTATTCCATGATTTCCTAAAAAATAACCATTTCTCACTATGAAATATCTCTTCCTGATAATCACGGTACTTACCATAATCTTTACTTGAGCAGTCAGTATACCCGGATCGCCGTACCTCATAAACAATATGACCCAGGCAGATATATCGAACATGTTTCCATCTGCCATCACTCCAGCACCAATAACTTTTTCTATATGGTCACTCATCTATCTTTCATGGATTATGGTTGGGATTTCTCTTATGTGATTCTCTCTTCCAGATCCCCTAAAAAATCTCCTCCCTCAAAATTGGCATTTTTCAAAATATAAAAAAACACCAAAAAATATAATCCTCCGTTTCTGTGCAGTAGTTATACTTACAGGTATCTGGCTCGTACCATGGGGATATCTGATGATTGGTACATCTCTTGTCGTGATGATCATCATCCTCGGAATATTGAAATATATTTTTCAAAATTCGCGAGACCTTCATCCAATTGTTCGTTCGAGTATCGAGTTGACTCTTGGTTGGATTAATATTGCTATGGTAGCAAATATAACTGTATGGCTTTTATCTATCGGATTTCAGTGAGGAAATATTCCAGAAATATATTGGGTTATAGGAGTTCTCGGACTCGCTCTTGGACTTACTTTCTACTATCAGCACAAATACTGAACATACATCATCTCACTCGTATATCTGTGGACTCTTCTGTGAGTATGGATTGCACATCCTTCATATAATCAAAGGATGGTAGTCATTATTCTCAGTATTGCGACTTTCATCAGTATGATAATTTCATATTGCAAGAAGAATAAATAGTTCATACCATCAAAACCCATTCTAGATTCTTCTTAAAATAGGTTTATAAATCAATGATGGCGCAGTTGTAGAGTAAGTGAGAATAGCTCATTTTTTCATGTTAATCATATTCTTTTTCTTTCTTCAATTTCATTGATTGAACTTACAACTTCTTCTTATAAAATTAAATTTTAAACTTAGTCCTCATCATATAAGAAATCATAAAAATACTCATCATTTCTGGTGAGTATTTTTATGATTTTACTATGATTCAAACTTCTCTACGAAGTCTTTCAGTTTTCCAAGCATTTTTTCATAAAATGGCTTTCTCTCAGCAAGTCGTACAGGACTAGTTTTTGTTTTAACGATGTCTTCAATAATTGGGGTTTTTCCTGTATAGAGGTATTGTGAGAGTATATCAGCAAATTAAAGAAGCTTGATAATATGGTGGGAAGTTTCCAGCGCGATATAATGCGACTCTTTTTAGTTCTATGAATACAATAATTACCCATAATTGGCATATATTATACCCATATCCGCTCTAGGAAGCAAAAAATAGGTATGGGCAATATGAATATATATCGTGTAATTCCTTAAATAGAAAACCCTTTCTCGAATAATCTGGCAACCCTTGCATTTTTCTCTCATTTTTATACAATACAGCACAACTTTTCTCTCTACTTTCTAAGATTTATTTATGGCTTTTGCTATCGATCGCGTCGAGGCAGCTCGTCGTCTCTCTGTATCGACTCGAACGGTCGATCGTCATATCCAAGGTGGACGTATACGTACGAAGCGGATCGGGAAAAAGATGTTTCTTCATGAAGATGACGTCGAGACACTCCGTTTACAAGAGCCTTCCCGTGAGGCGGATGATTATGTTGTCATTAGGGATCATGAGGAAAAACAAGCAGATGATATTGAGCTCATACATAAGAAAAGGGAAGTGCTACAACATACGAGCAATATGCCTGATTTTGCCAAACTGTATCAGGAATCTCAGGGAGTTATTGCCAAAAAAGATGAGATTATCCAGGATCTTTCTTATCGTCTTGGAAAAAGTGAAACGGAATTAAAAAACTCGATTCCACTGACTGAATACAATAAGGCAACGTTTCTCTTAGAATCAACAAAGGTGAAATGAACCGAAGATAAAGATTCTCTTTCTGGGAAGGTGGATTCTTTGGAAAAAGAAATCGTAAAACGAAATTCCGCTATTCTCGGACTCGCTATTCTTTTCGTATTGGTGCTTGCTTTTTCAGTTGTCTTTTTTCTTTATACAAAATTAGTCACGGTTGGCTAATTTTTTTTAATTCCATTTTTATGAAACAATACCATTCACCAAAACGAATTCTTCTGAAACTTTCAGGAGAAGCACTTCAGTGAGAGCAGGGTTATGGAATTGATCCAAAATTCCTCTCATTTCTTGCGAAAAAAGTCGTTCATCTCGTAAAGAATCAATCACTGCAAGTGGTGATCGTCGTTGGTGGGGGAAATATTTTTCGTGGAATCGAGCTCGAAGCAGGTGGATTTGATCGGGTAGTTGGGGATCATATGGGGATGATGGGAACGATTATCAATGGTCTTGCAGTCGGTGAGGCTATCAAAGATGCAGGGATCGATACTCGAGTGATGAGTGCGATCTCTACTCATAAAGTTGCTGAAGATTTTATTCGCCAACGAGCTTTGCGACATATCGAAAAGGGAAGGGTGGTTATCTGTGTCGGTGGAACGGGGAATCCATTTGCGACGACTGACTCGTGTGCGGTTCTTCGTGGTCTTGAACTGGGTTGTGATGTAGTTGTGAAGGCGACAAAGGTTGATGGCATCTACGATAAAGATCCAAAGAAACACACTGATGCAGTTCGGTATGAGTCACTCCATCTTCATGAAGTCCTTCAGAAAGATATAAGAGTTATGGATCAAACGGCTATTGCTCTCGCAAATGATGAGCACATACCCCTATATGTATGTAAGATCGAAGATATTGATAAGATAGGTACGGAAGAAATGATTGGAACTTTTGTATATTCGAAAGTTTAAAAAAGATAATTGTAAAAAATCCTCTGATTCACTCAGAGGATTTTTTACAAGAAATGAGTTTCATTTTTTCTAAAAATTATCAACCACTTCATATGGTTTTTGTTGACTTTTAGTCGTCCCATCTGTGTATCTTATACTCAAATTGATAGTATATTTTCAGCTTTTCTTATAGGTATGAGTTGTGGAATATCCATGAGAAGTTTCTGTGTTATCACCAAAATCCCATATATAATCATCGATCTGACCATTGGTTCATTTTGCTTCAAAATCGATTGGGTTTCCGGTAATTCCAGGAGTTATACTTGGTACAAAGTCTATCGTTTTTGCTTGATTTTTGAGAACAACAACTGTTTTTGTAGATGCAGTTTCTCCATTTGCTCAAACAATAGTCAGTGTTATCTCTTTCGTTCCTGCTGTTGTATATTGATACTGCTGTATTGCATCTCATTCCGTTGGTGATTTTCCATCACCAAAATCAAAAATAAATTTCTTTATTTCTCAATCTGTACTTTCTGATCGGGAAGCATCAAAAGTAACGACACTTGGCACATAATCAGATGACACCGTTGCTTCAATATGTGGCACTAGATTTTTTCTCTCTATATCCAGGATGATGTTATCGCTTACTGTTTCATCTGGAATTCCTGGTATATTTGTTTGATTTTTAAAAGTATAAATGGCTTGAATATTATATCTGAGAGGTTCATTGAAGGTTATATCCACAGTTTTTCATGTTTTTTCCTCTGTTTTTCCTCCTGCTGTTATTATCCATCGAGCATCACTCAAAAGATATCCTGGATTACTCGATACTACATCTCTTGCATCAAATGTAAGTGTGTCTGATGGCGCGATATTTCATCAAAGCACAAAAGATTTTAAATCTTGTTGATATGCATTCGCTCAATTATTTAATATATTCCCCTCACTGTCCATGATTTTTAAATGTCTTTCTATTACAAGAGGTTCACTTATGTTTATATCTTTTTCTATCTCTTTCTTTTCACCTGTTACAACAGTAAAAATAAGTTTTATCTTGTTATCGCCATATTTTGGGAAAGTATATGTACAATTGCTACTGTCATCTTTTTGGCAAACAAAATTACTACCATTTATAAGCCACTCAATACTGGTAATTTGATTTTCAGGAATATTTACACCCGTAAAAGTAAAATAATATTGTAATGGATTAACTGTATCTTGTTTGGCAAGAATTTCTCATTCCGGAGTTTGATTATTCGTATCTTCGAGTACAAATATCCTATCACAGGCATCAGAGTATATTTTGAGACATACAAATCTTGGTGTTTTTGTAAGAGTTTCAGTGATATGATTTTCTACTACTTCTTTATTAGTATCTAGATAAAGCCATCTAGGTGTTCCAAGCGGTTTGAGAGCAGTCGCATCGAGTGTAGATATAGGATTATTTCGTATATCTTTTTGATTTTTTATATCAACGAGACTTCTAATTTCGATGCTTGGTATATTGATATCTACCGTTGATTCATTTCCTTGGCTATCTTTTCATGTGTATGTTCCATGTATACTGTAGTTTTTAATTTCATTAAATGTACATACCATACTTTGTTCTTTTGTTGGATCCGTTCAAGTTATAATTGAACTTCCATTTGTACACATGGCTCCATCAAAATTTATCGAATAGGATTCAATATGAAAAAGTTGATCTTTCATAAGGGTTTCTGCATTACTTCTGATATCAAAAAAAATATTCACTGGTCAGATTATATTGGTTGTGTCTCCTATTTGAGCAGATCCTTTTGAGTCCGCATGTGTATAGAGATCATTATCATATATCAAAATTTGTCCATCAGGATTACTATAATTTCTTGTATTGATAACATTGAAAAGATAAATCCAAAATGTAAGGATAGCAAACAAAAATATTCAAACTATTGCAGCAGTTAAAAAACCAAGAAGTCGTTTTCTTTTGAGTTCTTTTGGAGTCCAAAATGCTCGAAAGAGTGTGATGATCCAAACGATCGAGATACAGAAAAATATAATTCCAAAACTTCAGTTGACGAGATGACTGAGCCACCACTTTATATCTTCGAGATTGATATGGAAAATCCTCGCGAAAAAAACTGCTTGATCTGGATTAAATGCTATATACGCAAGAAAACTTCCAAGAAAAATTATTGCAATAAAAAGGAGAGTTCCTGCAAGCTTCATAAAAGTTGCAAAACTGATAGGTTCTCTCGGTTTTTTTGGAGCTTTATTCTCAGGTGTTTTCGGTATTTCCGTATTTTCACCTGAAATACTTGCTTTACTCGAGATTTCTCCAGATTTCGCGAGTATTTCATCTAAAAGAGAAATGGGTTTTTGTGTTGGCTCTTGTTTTTTTTCAGGTGGTGTTTCAGGATTCATAAGAAGAAAAAGAAAGTACAAAGTGATACTCAGAGTATATGAAAAACTTATAAACTCGTCAATCAAAAACCCCATTTTATGGGGTTTTTCTTATTTCAGCCATTCAGGAAGATCATCAGAAGTATTCTTATTTTTTGATGGAGTTTTTTCTCTCGGTTTTTTTGGAGCTTCTTGTTTTTTTGCTTTTGTAGCTTCTGTTTTTCCTTCTGTATTTCCCTGTGTTCTGAGAGTGTCATCTTGTACAGGATTTTCAGTAATAACTAGCTGTGTTTCATCTTCCTTTGTTTCAACTTGTTTTTCAGGGGTTGTAACAGAGTTTTTCAACCAATCTGGAAGTGCTTCTGCTTCTGAGCTTTCTTGATTTGGAATATTTATAGAAGTTGGCAAATGATTTTTTTCCGTATTCATGGCTGGAATTTCAACTGACTGTTCTCTATTTGTAGCTACTAGTTCAGTATTTTCTATTGCGGATTCTGGAGTATTTCATGTCAACCAATCTGGAAGTGCAGTTGCTTTTTCTTCTGGAGCCTCACTCAGAGTCTGAACTGCTGGTTCTATTTTTTCTCATTCGATGTTTATATTTTCTGTTGGTGTATTTTTGATCTCATCAGAATTTTTTGTTTCTGGAGAAATTGGTTTGAGCCAGTCTGGAATACTTTCCTCCGAAGATGCTAAAGGACCTTCCGGTGTAGATAGGTTGATGGTATTTTGATTATTTTTTTCTTCACTTGGGATGGCAGAAGGAATATTTTGAAGAGACTCAAGAGGATCAGCTTTTTTCTCGAAAGTTCATGATTCCCCAAGAGGATCTTTTTGTATGACTGGTGTTACAAGTTCTGTTGTTGCTGTCGGTGTCACGATTGGCTTTGTCGCCGGTGTTTGTTTTTTTGTTCCACCATTTATATGAAATACAGAATCGATGAGAAAATCCTGGAAGCCTGTATCGTTATTTTTGCGAGAAATTCTATATGCGATGTAACCGAGGAGGAGTACGAATAAAAGAATTCATAAAATCACTCAAAATACCTTCACGACTCATACAATAAATCATAAAATATTTGAAAAAATACTTCCTCATGTTTCTGATGTTGTGACTTTTTCGCTTGCTGGAATACTTGCTTGTCCACCATTTACGATAATACTCAACTGACTTTTGATAAGTATTTTATCACCGTCAGGAATATTGGAATCCGTTTTTACTATATCCAATATAGCTTTTCCAATAATTTTATTATTTGCCAGATCGCTCGGATGTCACTTTATTTCTTCGAGTTTTGAGAGAATTGTTACACGATTTTCATCTTTTACTGGTATAATTCCACTGATTACCTGACTTGCTACATTCACTTCATTGGCTGTTTGCGCATTTCATACCAATATCGTATCAATCATATCTGATAATACTTTCTTATCGTCTTCAGAAAGTGTTTTACTATCATCGACGAGCCCTTGGATATCAAGCAAATTTTGAGTTCTGTCGTGTCCATCATCCCAATCTTCTACGAGCTTATTATAGGCTTGCGTAAAAATAATCCGGTCATCACTTTGAAGTGATCTGATTTTTGTCTGAAATGCGTCAAGATTGGATTTATCTTGTGTACTAAATGCATCACTTCCAGTTCCAGAAGTTACGTCTGATGCTGTGAGATTAGAATTATCTACTATATAACTTCGAATGATTGTAAGAAGCTGTGTCCCCACTGGAATACCATTTTTCAAAACTGTGAGCTTTATTTGTTGTTCTCTTGATAGGCTATCATTTTCATTTGGTATTTCAAAAGCACTTCCGTCAGTATAAGATGGAGAATTTTTATTATCTGTATCATTATCAGCAGTTCCGTCTATATCACTGTCTATTTTTGTATTGCTATCGATTGAAAAATTATTCCCAGAAGTATTCCCAAAAAGACTGACAATAATTTTTTGTCCTGGGGATTTGACTGTGATGATGCCGCTTTGAGATTCTGGATATGTTTGATAAAGGACCCCACTTTGTGATCATTCGGGAAGTGATACAATGTCACTCTGTTTGATTTCTGCGGTTGATGTTTCATTTTCTCCTGAACTAACCGTCAAACTCGCTACTCATCAAGTATTAAAAATAGAAGAGGGAACCACTATATTTAGAAGATTTTGACTTATAATACTTCCTGCCGTCCAAGAAGCTGCATCATACGATCCTTCACTTGTATTTACAAGAAGAATATTATCCCCTGATTGGTATGCCTTTATTCCAGATTTCAATTCATTTTTTACGATCATCGTTTGGAATTTCGAGTTCGATATTCCATTGTAGCTCACTTTTACTTTCATATTAAAATTCCCAGAGTTTGGATACACGTAATTTACGTGAGGCTCTGTTGTTTTTTTATCGATTCTTCCATCTCCATCAAAGTCCCATTGATAGGTGCTTTTATTCGTGATATCAGTTCCAAGGATATTTTTTGCAGTGACTACGAAATCAATCGGTTGACCAGCAAGCACAGTTGAATTTCAAGTATTGAGAGTGATGAGAGGAAGATTTACATTCCCATCTTCATTTGAAACGATAAGTGGAGTTGGGTCTTTTATGTATTCAGTACTATTTACTCGCGCACCATCATTATCCTCGATAATAACTCAAAATGTGTATTTTTCAGTAACATTGGGAACAACAAAAGTTGTTTTTGGTGATTGGGTTATATGGACACTTTGCGGTTCCGAATCGCTTTCTGTCTTATAGAACCATATATAGGAAGTGATCACACCATCTGGGTCGATTGCTCCATTCGCACTTACATTTACAAGAATCTGTTGGCTGTCTTTCTTAGTTGTATCTATGGATGAAGTGATAGAAGTAAACTTTGGAGGCAGATTTTTTATCTGTAAAAATTTCTGACTCGTGCTTGTGACTCATGTCTTTTCACTTCGAACGGTCAATTCTATAGGAAAACACCCAAGTTCTGTAAATTTTTCTGAAAGTGTCGGTCATGTTTTTACCTGATCGAGATATTTCCAAGTATATGAAAGACCACTAGAGTTTCCATCAACATTTATTGATTGTGATCCATCAATGGTGATTCATTGTGATCTATCAGCTATAAATGCTCCATTACCACAAGCACTCGGATCCTCCATTGCTTCATCTGCTCCATTTTTTATATCTATGAGAGCAAAAGGTGAATAAGTATCAGTTACGTAGACTTTTTGGGTAGTGCTATTTGATTGTGAACCGTCGATATTTTTTACATTGAGGGCAACAGTGTATATACCCGTTTTTTTATACACATGATCAATATGGTCCGATGTTCCATTTGTTGGTTGTGTTCCATCTCATAAATCCCATTCATAAAATGCAGCTTTTGGTGAACGAGCTTGCATGCTGATAGATGTATTAATAGGTGCAGCTCTTGGTACTACGTTCAGTGACACTGTAAGCGTAGAGAGTACTTGTATATCTTTACTTATGGTAGATATTTTTCCATAAATATTGGAAATGGTTAATGAGACGGTATGATTTCATATATCAGAGAAAGTATACGTTCAAATCGATCATCATTTATCTTGATTTGAGAGAGTCACATCATTCCCATCTATTTTCCAGTTATATGTCAGATCTTTTGATGTATTCGTATCTGTATCGAAACTTTGAGATGCGTCAAATAGAAACGTATTTGGTTTTTCTTGACTTATGGGTTTTGGTTCACTGAGATTAATGGTAGGTTCACGAGACTCGATAGTGATGGTCTTACTATCACTATCAGTGTTTCCATTTGCATTTTTCGAAGTTAATGTCACTACGTAGTCACCAACACTTGGAAATATATAAGAAAATGCAGGACCATTTTTTACTACTACTGATTTTTGATCTCCATTTATCGGTATTACTTGCCAAGTATATTCTACGTTTGGATTATTTGTAAAGTATGAAAGGGCATTCATATTGAATGTTTCTCCTATATTTCCTGTTTGTTTTCCTGTTTGTATAACTGCCGCAGGATCACGAATAACTAATTGTAGATCTTTTGTAAAGGTTGTACCTTCATTGGTTGTTAATTCGAGACGTACATTATAGGTTCCTTGGTTTGCAAAAATTTGTCTCTCAACAACTGGTGGACCATCTGAAGTAATAGCATTTCCATTTCCAAAATCCCACTTTGTCTTTATAATCGTTCCATTACTTACTGCACGCGATGCAGTTGCATCAAGAAGGATTCATATTTTTCCAATATCAGGATTGATCTTGATCGTATCGAGATCACTGACATTAACGCCATTTATGAGTAAAATAATATTTCAAAGTCGAGGCTGAGCATTAATCGTTTGTGTTACCGAAAGGGGAAGTACATCGGTGTACCCCTTTGAATTTCGACTTCCAGAAATAACATCTAAGGCTATCTGATAGGTTCATTCTTCTGAAAAGGTATATCTGAGAGTTTTTCCACGACCAAGTTCAACTCGATTTCATCCATTTTCACGTTTCCACCAAATAAAATTATTATCTGGAGGTGTAACCCCAGATGGATCAGTGACTCATGCTGCAATGAAGGATGAGGTGAAAGGTACATTCCCAGAATTTGGATTTGCACTGATCGCTCCAGTTATATGATTTATATGTACAGCTCATAGAAATTGTCAGATTCATCCAATACCTTCTCCTACATATTGTCATGAGCTCGGATTTTGTTCCATCAGTCATATTGCTAGATCAACTGCACGTTTTGCACTTGAGTTTTTTATAGCATCATCAGGATTATCAGGAAGTTTATTGTATGCATCTGATATATATGCTTTTGCCTGATTAATACTCTCAGAACTCACAGATTTATTAAGACGAAAATCAGATTCCATGATCTCCATAATAGCCTGTAGATGTTTCTGATCATCTGCAAATGTATTGAGATCATTTTCAGTGTAAGCAAGAGCACTTGGGACGATGAATCAAAATTTCTCCTCTAGGGCGATAAATGATCTTTCTATGGAATTTTTTGCTATAGAAGAATTATTTTTTCAATCAATGGCCTCAATGATGAGAGATACAATCGCGTAAGCAAGCCACATAATAGATATTCCAACGACAATATATATTATAATATTTTTTGCTTTTTTTGTTTTTTCTTCATCCCCACCTCCGATCATAATCTGAAAACCGGCATAGAGTACATATATTACAGCTATTAAGCTTATAAAACTAAGAAGATATTGAATTATTGTCACCACATAAGTAGTGATGCTTTGATTTGTTTGTATTCAACTCCCTTTAATTGCTGTTCCTATATTTTTTACTCATGCTTCCAGTGTACAATCATTAGCATCTGCACAATATGGGCTCGTATCTGATGAGTTATTTCAACTCCAAATCCAGGCATAAGTACTTCCTGAAAAAAGAAGAAAAACAGAAGATAAGACTATGGTAATGAGAATTCGAGTTCGTATGTACATAAGAGAAAATGATATATATGATCAATCCTAGCATATTCCTCTCTTTTTAGCAAATTTCTATGAATTATCTATAAATCTTTTTAAGATTGAGTATTATTGACACAGGCTGATGAGAGAGTATCGCTTTGAGTACTCTCCACCTGACATTGTATTGATTTTCAGATAGACTGTAGTGTATTATTAATATCCATTTTTCATCATCTGTCAATTGCATCCGTGAATAATTTTTCATATTGATATTTCAGTCCAAAATGAAATAGTTCTATGTTTTCTCATATTTCAGGAAGAAATGCATCCATTTTTACTCGTGCAAAAACACTCGACAGTGCACTACTTGTCTGCGTATCAGAGATAGATTTTACTGGTGATATTAAGAGTGGAAAATCTATTATAGATTTGTTGAGTGCTTCATCGCTCATAAGATATCAGAGTAATTTTGCTCCAATCACTGGATTTTTTGTCGCCTTAGAAAGTCCAAGATAATTATAGCGTGCTGTATTGATCATTTTTCCTCCAAGAGAAATGTTTGGAACGTGCGCCGTCAGTATGAGTCCATCCACTGCGTCAGCGCCTGCTCTTTTTTGAGCTTTTTCTATATCTTCGATCATACTTGGAAAACCTACTACAAAAGCAATTTTTCACCGCATAAAAAGATCAAGCGTTGTGAGCTTCTGGTTATCCATCAATCATTTCATATCATCGAGAGTATTTCAGCTTTCTGTTGTTGTATCCGTGATATCTGAAGTTCAAGAAATCGGAGTTTCTCAATAACTGAGGTATTTATTCGCAGCATCAGTATTTATATTTTGATCATCATATCACTTTGCTCATCCTTGTGTTAGGAAAAGTGAGAGAATATCAGCTGAATTCGGTGTATATCTACTCGAAAGCCCAAGATTGCTCGGAAAAACTCACGGAGCTGTTCCATCTGTATAGAGGAGATCAAGCTCACTCCATGTTTTTGGTACTGCCCGAATGAGTGATTTATTATAAAAAATTCAGAGCGTTTCATAACCAATAGGTACTCATTGGAGAGATGTTTGTAGATCATTTTTTGATCAAGTAGTGGAAAGAAGAGGAAGAAAGATATCCTCATATCTTTTATCAAAATTTGTTAGATCAACTATCGAACCCGGTAATGGTTCGACTTTTTCACTTAAAATATCATCACCTCATGCATTGACCATGAAAATATCTGGACCATTTCCATCAGCAAGTGTACTTAGGAGTATTTGTTGATATTGGGCATAATCCGGAAAAACTCTTATATTAATTGTTGTTTTTGAAAGTGTTTTATCATTTTTTATAAAACCACTGAAGATATCTTTATATTGTTCTGATGTTCCTCATACGACCCAGACAGTCAAATTCTGTGGTATTATTTTTGTGCTTTGTACTGTTTTCGAGTAGAGCCAAATTCCAAAAATAACGAGAATGACTATGCTGCTACTGGCAACAAGAAAAACGATTTTTCGAGGAGACATAAAAAAGGAAAAATAAATACAAATAATGAGAAGACAAGCAGGATTTTGTTTCTAAAGATAGTATGGATTTTTCCTAAAAAATCTATTTTTTTTGAGGGATTCCATTCAGTATCTGTGCCATAAGTCCACGAGTGAGTAGGGAAGTTGGATAGAGTTTTCCTCCTCGAGCTCTTACCATAAAGGCGTAGTCTTGGATCATATTATATCCTGGATTCATCGGATTTACATCAGTATAAATTTGTATTTGTGATGGATTTTTATCTGTGTGTCCGATTTCTACGAGAAGCTCTATAAAATCTTGTTTTGTGAGAATTTTATCTGGATTAGCATAGTTTCAACTAAGAACTCATTTTCTGTATGCAACCATCGCGTATCCTTGGAAGTTATCACCGATGGGAATATCGAGAAAATGACTTGTTCCAGAGCTTGGTTTTACTCAATAATACTTCATGATATTTATGATCGCCTCTCGCTCGGTCACACTTTTTTTTGGATCAAAATTCCCAATAGATTCTTGAAAAAGACATTTTTTATCGATGAGTGGATAGAGCATATGTCCGAGTGTACTCGTAGTCGGAACATCTCAAAATCGTGATGCCGTACAGGTATCGTCGGTTCGTCATACATATGATGCGATCGTTGTAGTTGTTTGGGTTTGTGGAGTTGCTGGAATATTATTTCCAGTCGTTTGAATTGCATTTGACTCTATTATTTCTTTATTTGTACTGATTCCACCGAGATAGGTGTTTATAAATGCCATTGGATTGATGGTATATTTTAGAGCATTTTCTTTTCAGAGTCCGACATTGACAGCATTATAAAAATCAACACCCGCTGCTTTAGCATCAGCAGTTGTATATGGCCAATATGGATGAAATGGTGCATCAGATGTATCAATCTGAATATGCAGATGTGGAGTTGTTGCCATTCCAGTCATTCCCACTTTTCCGATCATATCACCTTTTTTTACCTTTGTTCCTTCTGTGATATCTATTTCTGAAAGATGGAGGTAGCATGAGTAGAGTGTTTTATTTACACCATTTACTGGTACATTGTCATGTCGAACAACTATAAATTTTGTTCCTACCGCATCAGCTTCAACCGTTCTCACGACAACACCATTTGCAATAGAAAGGACTGGCGTTCAGAGTGGCGCACGGATATCTTCCGCAAGATGCGATCCTGCAAACTCTTTATAGTCCAGTTTATAGTCACCCATATACTGTGTTATATAGGTATATTTGAGAATCAGATCACTTTTTGTCACGTTTCCAGCGTTTAATACTGCCATTGGATCGTATGCTGGGATTGGCATATATTCACTCATAGGGATATCTTCAAAATGCTTTGACTTATCTTGATTTGCTGGCTTTGTCCAGTCTGGTATATATGCAATTGGCATAGTTGTACCATTGAAAGGATCAGAAATAATTTTTGAATATGAATCACTTCCTGCGTTCATATAGGGAATCCATACTTCTTTCACAGCGATAATACTACCAAGCAGACAATTACAAAGCCAGATAATGATAATGGAACGAGAGATCCAATTTTTTGGAAAAATGATCATGATATATATATTTATATGTATTAAGAACTATCGTAACATATTCACTTCATCTTGGCAAATATTGGAGATATTTCTCGAATATGAAAAATCCCACCTTAAATGAAGGTGGGATTTTTTTAGCTAAAAATTTGATTTCCAATTCGTAACTGTACTATTTAAGATAACTTGTCGAGGTCTCTTTTCTATCCATCTGACAATACTTGATATCTGGAGTGTTCCTGTATTGATCTCGGCTACCTGTATTTCACGAGTAAATGTTGTAGTACATCCTGTTCCAGTTTTACTTGTACACAGGGCTCACCACGAACTTCATCCCGTTTGTGTGAAGTATCCACCCGTATCAAAATATGTTTGAAAATTTGTTTTATATCCAGACCAATTTGATGAAAAATTTGGTGATGATGTTCCTGAAAGAAACCAAAGTCCATTTTGGGAATAGAGGATATATGATCCAGATGACATATACAAAGGATTGTTTGTTTGTGAGACGAGTGAACCGATACAACTTCATTGATAGTTTAAAATTCGCCAACAATTTTTCACATCACTCGAAAAACGAAGCCAGTTCGTATCTCGTATATTGATCGTTCACTCGATTCATTCGCGAGCCAGATTAATAGCTTTTATATTATCTTCTGTATCGTGAGCATAATCAATACCTCATCCGATGGTTGCAAGCATCGCTGCAATACCCATTCACATAATTGCCAAAACTGCCATGAGTTCGATCATAGTCGTTCACTCTCTATTTAAAAGATATTTTTTTCGAGAATTGAGAGAAAATCAGAACATAATTGTTTGTGAGGATCGAATGAATATTAATTTTCCCCAGAGATTACTCAACCTTCTTTGATAATAGTAAATGCTTGTGATGAAAGAAGTGTTCCATCGGCCCCAAAGAATTTTATATTATAGAGGTTAAATCCTTCTTTCATCGTTCCATAAGTTGTGTTTGCGTAATAGTACCAAGTGGAACTGTTTGGTACAAATTTTTGAAGTTTATAATCATTTACAGTGATCGTACTGACTGCTCCGAGTGGAACGACTCAAGATACGGTTATATTTTGATTCGTCGTACGGTACGGATTTTCAGTCGGAGAAATGATACGATAGTTTTTATCACCAAGTCCAAAATTGGTTGGTACAAGTTTATCATTGCTTGTAGTTTTTGCTTTTGTTTGTACGGTTATAACTTCCGTTTCGAGCCGATTTCATCATCCATCATATGCTTTTATGACAAGATCCGTGCTTGTTGATACAAGTGGGAAATTCGTAAATATAAAACTTTCATCTACTGGACTGACTGTTGCTTCTTTATCATTTACAGTAACTTTTTTAACATCTTTTGAAAGTATTTTCCCTGATATTGTTACACTGGCTGTCGGAAGTGTGGATCCATCAGTCGGACTATCGATTTCTATAAATTTTCCAGTACCAAGAGTTCCAGTATTTGAAAGACTTCAGCTGAGTATAAGAGAACCTGAAAGTGTTGCTCATGATTGTGAAGCATTATTCATAGAAGACTGAAGAATATTTGCTCCATCATGTGCAATAAAAATACCCACTTGATCTAATGAACTTCCTATATCATCTGAAAGACTCTCGAGTGTTGTATCTGGATTTTCGATGTCTGACTGAGAAATCATGATTCTTTTTCCAGTTGCAAGTGTATAGTTTTTATTACCAGAATGGATCTCGATATTTCCAGTAAGGACATAAAGGATGCTATAAAGAGGCTGTTGCTCTAATATAACGATATCTCATGCTTCTATCGATGCACTGACATTTTTCATGTTCATGTCCATATTCGTCATTCATTCCAGCCATGCACGACCTTTTTTGAGAGTGATTCCTGGATTGCTGGAGCCTGTATTTCCATAACTCAACTCTGTTCATTTTTCTGTATATATGGTCATTTCTGTGTTTGAAAGTGTTGCACTTCCTGTATCTATGAGAACTCCATAATCACTTATGTAGAGCTTATCAGCTTTTTTTACTTCACTTTTCTTTGTTTCCGAACTTTCTATATAGACCGTACTTTGCGGATTCGGGGTTACTGTCAAAAATGGACCAACTTTTGCAGTGTTTCCTCATCCTATAAAATGACTAATGATCAGAATCACTCAAATGCCCCCTATTATTCCTATCCATTTCCAAGGAAGTTGGCTATTTGAAGTGTATTGATTTCTTTGTCCTTGAGCAGTACGCATGAAAACTAAATTTTAGATATTAAAAGTTTTGATTATTTTGGAATGACGGCCTCTATTACTGCATAGGTTGCATCTTTTCATTCTGGAACACGTATAGTAACAGAATCTCAGACATTGCAGTGATGAAATGTTATGGCTGCGAGAAGGACATTATAAGTTTTTGTATCTGTGGTAATCTGATATTTTTCACCATTTTTCGTTATCAGTCATACTTTTGTTTCATAAGGGATTTCTCATATGATCTTATATAAGATTTTTCCACTCGGATTCATCATTGCCTTTATCTTACTTCCTTGAACCAGTAAAGATTTTGATGCATAATTTTGAGGAATAGGGTACATATTTCCATCTGATCAGAGCATAGATTCACCAGTAAAAACACCTTCTACTACTTTGTCTGTTCAAGAAATATAGCTAGAAAGCCCAGCCATATCTGGTATTTCATTTTCCTCTTCTTCTCCGAGAAGGGAATTGAGAATCTTTTTTGCAGATTGAATTGAATTTTGTGCTGAATGAATGAGATCCCGAAGTGCTTTTATTTTTTGTTCTTCCATAGAAATATGTATATGAGTAAGTTACTATAAAGATATCCATTATCTTAATCGTCCTGATTATATGTTTCTTTTCTTCTGTGTCGAGCAGCTGAGTTCGAAATTATATTGACAATATATTAATTAAATTAATGAATAAAAATATAATTGAGTATTTGATTATGAAATACCATTACTAAAAGCCAAGCGACTCAAAGAAATGGTCAAAAGGCAATTTGTGAATTTTTCTTTCATTTCTGGAGAAGAAGAAATATCCCAATGATACTCCCCAAAATGTAGGCAAGAAAAAATGCTATGATTCCATGTATAAAACCAAGGGTCAGTCACATAAAAAGAGCAACACGGAGGTCACCACCACCGATCCATGCGGGAATTTCTATCTCATCTTTCCTTTCCTTTTTTTTCGTGAAAATACTTCAAAGAAGCTCAAAGGGAAATGTTATATAGGAAATAATGAGAACTCATAGATCTTTCCATTTTCTTTTTTTAAAAAGAAAAAAACTCCCAGGTATCAGTATCTGTAAATAAAAGAATGAATAGAGTATAACTGCTGCAAATAAATGATCTTTTATAAGTCAAAATACAGATGTGAAATCATTTCTATCATAGAACCATGTTTCAAAATTTGGAAAATGGAGGCTTGCGATCATAAGAAAAAGATATCCAAAAATCCCTGGTATCAATATCTGGTCTGGTATTTCCATGAAACGTATATCATAGAGAATATAGATTCCAGTTATAAATCCAAGAATGAGGAGTAAAAACATTACTGGTGAAAAAAATTCGCTTGTTCCATTCCAAAAGACCATTCCCATGAGAAGAAAAATAATTCCCATGAGTACTTCAGCTGCTGGATAAAAAAGCGGGATATGTTTCTTACAATTTTTACAGCGTCCTTTTTGGAAAATATATGAAAGAAGGGGAATAAGTTCAAGGGCACCGAGAATATGAAGACATTTTGGACATTCACTTCTTCCTGCGATGATTCATGATTTTCAAGAATGCCAACGTTCTATGAGTACCGTCGAAAAACTTCCAAAAAGAGTTCCTAGGAGAAAAAGAAAAAAAAGAAATGGAAACATATTTTACGAAGTTTGAATTATAAATGATATTTTTTTATAGGAGTGCGTGATATCGGGATTCTGATATAGCCTTCTGAAATTTTTCTATGATACAAGCTTCAAGTATTTTTCATGATAACACACTTTTCATACTTTTCTTATCTATATGAAAATATATATATTGTGAGTGAACTTCTCATAGGAACATAACTTCTCGTAGGGAGCCAATTTTTTTTAATACTCGCATGTGTGTAAGAAATATGAGTTGTAATTTTCTTCATGATACAGAGAGTATTTCTATAAAATCAACCAGATCATCGTATATACTTTTTTGCTCACTGCCTTCTGGGAGAAAGTCGTAGAGTGTTTGTAGAAGTTCAAGAAATCGAAATATTTCTTCATATCTCCAAGTCTCACCAGATATATGTTGAATAGTTTCTATTTCTTTCATATGATTTTGTGAACCATTTCTTTCTATGAGTACTTCGTTTAGGCTTCAGACTCATGGGCAATTATTTTTTTTATACCAAGCAGTTATTCTTCAAAATTCACGAGTAAATAGTACAACTCTGAGTTGTCCATCACGTATTTTTTGCTTGTGGATTATGAGTGCATGCGTTCGAAACACAGTATAAAAATATATATTTATCGGATAATAAGACTCTCATTCGATACTTCAAAATGAATATCATACACACCAAGATTTGTTGTTACATAAATGGTTCCGTCAGTTGGAATAGTCATACTTCGTATTTCTTCAGTTGTGTTTAGATTAAGTTGAGCAATATAATTCCAAGCTTTAATATCTTGCATATTTTTCGAGTCTGGTTGAAATATCCATATATTTGTTCCATCGAGTATATAGGTATATTTAAGATCTTTACTGACTATAAGGGAAGCACTCTTAAGATTTTGGATTTCATAAGTTCCTGGTATTTTATTGAGTGTGATGTTCGAAAATGTATAGGCTTTTCCACTTAAAATCCTCTCTATACTTTTATTATGAAGTATATAAAATCATCCATCCACTCCAATATCAATAATTCCAGTGAAAGATTTATCTCCTACTTCTACTTTTTGAGAAAATCCATTTACTCCAGGTTTATGTCGATATATTTCTCCAAGACTCGTGTCTGTGAGGTAAAGATTATCATTAAATGTAGTTATTTTCTGAGCCTTTTCCCACCCGTCTTGACCCATCACGTTCACATAATCGATGGTTTTATTTGCTCGAGATCCGAGAATACGATTATCTGCTGTGAGAATATAAAAATTTCCATCTTCGGTACTCGTAAAATCTATCCCTTCTTCATTTGTTGGATATGGAGTTACAGGCGGAAGATTACTTCCAGGCGCATAATCAAGAATGGATGCATTTTTTCATATAATATTGAGTTTTTTTTGAAATTCAAAAACACCAAGAGGAGATATATCTTTCGGATTAAACGCTACAAGACTTTTCTTTTTTGTGAGATCTACTGTTTGTATATCATACATTTCTTTCTTCATGGCATCTATGCGAGCCAATAAATCCTGAGTATCTTTGATTTGTACGTTTTCTTTTTTAAGATTATTCAGGATAGCCGTTGCTTGTTCTATATTTTTTGAAAATGCTTCTGGATTCGATGTTAATTCCTGACTTTGATCAATAAGATCTTTTGCTTGCAAGATTTCATTTTTTGTGTCTTTGTTTCCAGAGCTACTTGCTTGAAAAAGGGTAGAAACCAGTATAGAAATTAATCCGAAAAAGAGTATTACTCCTATTCAGAGGAATCCTATCATAAATATTTGATTATGATTTCGTATTTTTTGATGGATTTTATCACTTATTTTTTTCCCCAAAAATACTATATCAATTTTATCACTTATATCGTGGATTTTATTTCGAATAATATCTCATTGACTTCGTTTTCGGAAAGTTCCAACTCATGTTGTTTTTGTTTCTGTACGTGAAAGTACTCGAACTATATGGACTGGATGTCATACTTCTCTCGAAAGTGTTGACTGGAGTGTGGATTCAAAATTTTCTGTATCGATTTTAGCAGCATCATCATAAAACTCTTCTCCAAAGGTATCTTCGAGATGTTCTGATGTGAGAAATACTGCAGAATTATTCGGAATGGAGCCTGAAGAAACAGATTCAAAGTGGTGATATTTTCCACTTGTTTCATGTATGATACTAAGTGATTCGTTCGATTCCAACAGTATCGCACACATTTTTCCTATACTCGAAACTATAAGTTGATGATCGATTATAATCGCAAAAAGAATTTCCACATCTTTTATGTCTTCCTCGCGTATATTTTTTAAAAAGTGGTTATATTTTTCAGTTACAAATGAAAAATCAGCTTCTTCATCTCATTTTTTCCACTCAGTTGAAGAAATAGATTCTAGAAGATGGTCTTCGAGAATACTGATTATATTTTCTTGATCGGCTCGTAGTAAAAATATAATACTAATCTCATCGTGAGGATGAAGTAAGTGTGAACGAAGAAGAAAAGTACTTTTTGGTATATTTGATCGTACTATGTCAGAAGAAATGGCAAAAGGCACGAGGAAGAAAGTTAAGGATAATTATAGATCAATTCAATCCTTTTCTAAAAACTTCCAAGCATATTGAGTGCATCATTCGCTTCATCTTTTGATGTATCTGTTTTTTCTGCTGCTTCTATTTTTTCTTTGGTTTTTTGACTCTGAAGAGATTGCCACTGGATGAGATGTTTCTCATTGAGTGTTTTGATCTCGTCTTGATATTTTACGTTGAGTTCTTCGAGTTGGCGTTTTTCTGTCATGAGGATATTGAAGAGTCGATCGATCTGTTCATCGGTCATCGAAGGAAGAATATCAAACCAATATTGTTTTTCATTATTATCAATCGACTCACTTCCGAGAACGAGTTCGATAAGATCTGGATATTTTACCTGGATTTCATCGAGAATGGTAAAGGTAAATTCGTTGCGTGTTACTTGTGCCATATGTGAAAATTAAATATGGTGAAATTGTATGAAAGTTTCCTTTTTATGCAAATAAAATTCGCCATATTCTTTTTTCTTTTCTCTTCCTTTTTTCTTTTTGATTTCTCTCTTGTTTTTCTTATCATATCCAAAAAAATTTATGCATTCTTTCTTCCTTTTTTTCTTGGGATTTCTCGCTCGGATTATCATAAAGATCCATAAACCATTTGTTATTGGTGTGACTGGAACGATCGGAAAAACTACTATTACGAGCAATGTTGCTACCTATTTTTGATCCCTTTTTTGAAAAAAAGAAGTACAAATATCTCCCTATCACTATAACGGAGAATATGGACTCCCACTTTCGATTATTGGTGCAAAAACAGGATGAAGAAATCCATTTCGATGGATTTGGATTTTTATGATCGCTTTTTATCGTTGCTTGACTCCATATCCGAAATATCTTATTTTAGAATACGGTGTTGATCATCCTGGAGAAATGGAATTTCTACTTTCTATCGTTCAGCCAGATATTGCTATCGTTGCACCAATTTCTCCAAATCATCTTGAACAATTTTGAACACTTCAGAAATATAGAAGCGAAAAACTCCTACTCCTCCAATCAACAAAAAAAAGAATCGTTCATGAATCTCTTCGTTCATATGTGACTGAAGATGCTCTGTATTATGGAACTGGCAGTATGTCCGACGTTGATGCTTCTCATCTAGAAGTCGATATCCATGGAGTGACAGCACAAATCCACGTCTATAAAATGACTTACAATATAGAACTTTCTACTTTTGGTATGTATCAGATAGAAAATATTCTTCCCTTGTATGCGATAGCCTACATGATGGATTTTGATATGAAAAAAATATCAGAATATGCTTACTTATACGCCCCAGAACCAGGAAGATCGAATATACTTTCTGGAACGAATAAATCGACTATCGTCGATGGAAGTTATAATGGTGGATTTGAAAGTATTTCACGGGGAATCGATTCTGTGATCCCATTTCTTACGAAACATAAAGTATTTATATTTCTCTGAGATATGCGCGAACTTGGTGATGAGAGTGAAAATCTCCATAAGCAACTAGCAGAATATATAACTGAGAATATTCATCCAGAATACAGTGTTCACTTTTATCTCGTATGACCACTGATGCGTGATTTTGTTTTTCCTATTTTAAGCCAGAAATATCCTACGTTTTCGAGTCTTTCTTCTCGTGTACTCGGAAAAATGATCCAAAAAGAAGTTCAAAAACGAGAAAACCAATCGTCGATTATCTATGTAAAATGAAGTCAAAATACTATTTTTCTAGAAGAGGGAATTAAATTTCTCCTGAATACCGAATCTGATAAAGAAAAACTGTGTCGACAATCCGAAGACTGGATGAAAAAGAAAGATGTATTTTTTGCTCATCTGACAAACTAAAGAAATATATTTCTATGAAAAAATAATCTTGTAAATGTGCAAGGTTATTTTTTGTTTTTTTCTATGAAATACAAGGTTTTTCTTACAAGAATCTGATAGCATAGATGTATGAATTACAAAAAAATTATATCTTACACGCTTTCTTTTTCCATCTTGTTTCCTCTGTGGGCAAGTGCGATCGATCCCACGACTTCAGGAAGAATCTTGGATAATTTTAAAAAACAAGAACAAGAAGTACTTTTTGATTCCCTTCCTCTTAACGATCAGGATTCTGCAACTTTATCAGAACATGAATACGCGATGGGATGACTATCAGCTCTGAAAGAACATCTGAGCGCACTGCAGTCGACTTATAGTGATCAAAAAGATGTTCTCACTGAAAAGCGTATGACACTCGAAGATACCATCAGTTCTCTCAATGATGCTATCGCGAGTACACAAAGTGGCATCGATATGACTCAGGCTTCTATCGATCAGCGTAACCTGAAAATCGCCAATTATCAACAGATTTCTTCAGATTTGAAGCTCAAAATAGCAAAAAATAGACAAATTATTCTTTCTTATTTAGCAAATATTTATTCCGAAGAGAATCTGATTTTTAATGATGATAATGATATCGATGTTTTTCAGTCATTGATCCTTGCAGATGGTTCCACGGATGAGATCGCGAGTGATGTTACTTATAAGTCACTCGTGAGTATTTTGGGACAAAATTTTATTATCGAATACCGAGGTTTGATTCGTGATTATACACGAAATGCTCTCGATCTTCAGGAAGAAATCGAATCGCTCGCAAAAGAACAAGATCTCCTCGTGAAGCAAAAATCGAATCTCGATATCCAAAAAGATCAGAGAGAACAACTTCTCGAAATCACGAAAGGTCAGGAAGCACTTTTTGAAAAATATATCGAATCTCAACAACAAGCTCAGGAAATCGTCGAAAAATCTTGGCAAGATGCGAGCGATGCATATACGGCCTCTCTGGATGATATTCTTTCTAAAAATGGATGTTCTAAGGATGTACAAAGTGGAAAAAACACTCAAACATGTGATGATATTTTGGCATTTTATCGAAATGAACACCTTTTGAA
>CANBWW010000004.1 GCA_947373235.1 Candidatus Altimarinota bacterium
ATCATATTCAAAGAGACACCCAATATTTTTGAGGATTTATTCGTGCTGGGAGCATTTCTACGAAATATAAATAATACCTTCCTTTTTTTCATCCATGGCTTTATTCGAAAGTGCGTCGGCAACAGTATTTTGTTCACGATATATATGTGTAAATACTATCTTTCCAGTCCAGTTATCCAGAAGGGAAAAAATCTCACGAGCGATCACCTTCAGTCACTCATTTTTTATCTTATAGTTTCAGGAAAGTTGCTCGATCACGAGCTTGGAGTCAGCACGAAGTTCGATTTCAGTGGCTCACTTTTCGATGGCGTGAGCAATCCCAAAAAATGCTCATCGATATTCCGCAACATTATTCGTCGTGAAACCAAGATACGCATAGGATTTTTCTATCGTATTTCCTTTTTCATCGCAGATATAGATACCACATCCAGCGGGCCCAGGATTTCATCTCGCACCCCCATCGGTATAGACGATATATTTCGAAGAACTCATAATAAATGAAGTAAGCTAAAGTAAACTGTATTATATAAAAAATCCCTCCAAATCAAGGAAGGATTTTCGCTCTCGTTTCTCAAAAATTACATATCCTTCATACTCTCGACTCCACTCACAATCTCGGAAACTTCTTTCGTGATGGCAGACTGACGAGTTTTATTGTAGACGAGAGTAAGATGTGCCGCTTTTTTATTCGCAGCATCTTTTGCATTTTTCATGGCAAACCGACGTGCTGCATGCTCTGCAGCCTTGGCTTCGAGGAGAGTTTCATGGATCATAGCTTCAAGAATCATCGGAAGTGTTGCTTCTATGAGTGTATTGATATCTGGTTCGATGGTATAGTCACCGATGTAATTTCCTATAGATTCGACAGTTTCACCAGAAACATGTTCGAGAAAAGATACAATCTCTTCTTTTTTGATAGGAAAAAGTGTTTCTACCACTGGAAGCTGAGCAATCGCTGATACATAGTGATTATAAACGATAGAGATCTTACTATATTTTCCAGTTTTCCATTCATCGATCATAAATCGAACCATGTGTCGACTTTCAAGTGGAGTCAGTGGATCTTTTATTTCTTCTGAAAAATCTGCAACGAGATTTTGTCCTGTACGAAGAACGAAGTCACGAGCACGTTTTCCGATAGAAATATAGTCGTATTCATGCGTATAAGGTGCATCATCATCATTTTGTATATACTCGATAGTTTTCTTGAAAACATTGGTATTGTATCCACCACACAATCCTTTTTGAGAAGCTACGAGAACCAAGAGTTCCTGATCTGTTCCTTCTGGAATTCGAGAAAAAACACCCAATATATCATCTTTATGTGATACTTTTGCGAGGACAGAAAGCACTGCGAGCGCAAAAGGACGGAGGATCATCACACTTTCTTGAGCTTTTTTCATCTTTACCGTAGAAATGAGTTCCATCGCTTTCGTGATTTTACTCGTATTTTTTACAGATTTGATACGGGATTTTATTTCTTTTCCTGAAGGCATAGTGAAGGAATTTAGTTTTTGAGATTGAGGAGAGAAATACTGAGTATTCTATTCAAAGATTTTTTAGATTATATCCGTAAAATCAAGCTTAGATAATTATTTCTTCTCATTAAATATCTTTCCGAATTCATCGAGAAATTCTGAAAGAGATTTTTTCGTTTCATCAGAAAAATCTTTTGAAGTTCTGATAGTGGTAAGGATTTTCTCTTCTCGATCGAGAGCGATCATAAGATCGTGTTCATAACGAGCAATATTTTCTGGTTCGATCGGATCGAGATATCCAGCTGCTCCAGCAAAAATAATCACCACCTGTTTTTCGAAACTTACTGGGGAGTAAACATCTTGTTTGAGTATCTCCACCATACGCTTTCCTCTTTCGAGTTGTTTCTTCGTATCTGCATCGAGATCAGATGCAAACTGAGAAAATGCCTCAAGTTCACGGTATTGTGCAAGAGAAAGTTTGAGAGTTCCTGCGTTCTTTTTCATCGCTTTTGTCTGGGCGGCACCACCAACACGAGAAACAGAAAGTCCAACATTGATAGCTGGTTTTATACCTGCGTTGAAGAGTCCTGATTCGAGAAATATCTGTCCATCAGTAATCGAGATCACGTTCGTAGGAACATAAGCAGAAACATCTCCACCTTGAGTTTCAATAATAGGAAGTGCTGTGAGAGAACCCGCACCAAGCTCATCGCTGAGTTTCGCTGCACGTTCGAGAAGACGAGAGTGAAGATAAAATACATCTCCAGGATACGCCTCGCGTCCTGGTGGACGACGAAGAAGAAGGGACATCTCACGATACGCATTTGCATGTTTCGTAAGATCATCATAGATAATCAGTCCATGTTCACCCTTAAACATAAAATATTCACCCATAGCTGCTCCAGCATAGGGAGCGAGCCATTGCATAGCAGCAGGAGTCGAAGCTCCCGCAGATACGATGATCGTATAGTCCATCGCTCCAGCTTTTCGGAGTTCTTCAGCAATCGCTACGACTTTGGAATCTTTTTGTCCGATAGCTACATAGATACACTTTACTCCATTTCCTTTTTGATTCAATATCGTATCGATAGCAATCTGAGTTTTTCCAGTCTGACGATCACCGATAATCAGCTCACGTTGTCCACGTCCAACTGGAACGAGAGAATCGATCGCTTTGATACCAGTTTCGAGAGGCTCATGTACTGATTTACGACTCATAACACCCGTTGCGATATTTTCTGCTGGACGATATCCATCATTTTTAATATCACCAAGACCATCGATCGGATTTCCGAGTGGATCAACCACACGTCCGAGAAGTCCATCTCCAACAGGAATTTCGAGGATTTTTCCAGTCGCTGTTACGAGCATACCTTCTGAAATTGTCGAAAATCCTGAAAGGATCACGACACCTACATAGTGTTCTTCGAGATTCATCGCCACACCACGGGCTCCTGACTCAAAGGCAACCACTTCGTTATAGGCAATATCTCGAAGTCCGACGATCTTCGCGATTCCATCACCAAGATAGACGACCGTTCCAGAACTCACACGATCAGCTGAAAGATCGACTGAATCGATTTGTGTTTCAAGTTGTTTAATAAGATCTTGTGCGAGATCAATCGGAGAATGAGCCATAGTGGAAAAATTAGAAATTTAGAGAAGGGAAGGATTCAAGGAGAAATCTACATATTGTATAGATTTTTACCATAAATCCTTTCGAGAAAATTATGAAAGTACTGGATTTAAAAGAGTGAGGAATTTTTCAAGTGAGATATCCACAAGATCATCTCAGAAGAACACTCGAATACCACCGGAAAGACGTGGATTTTCGCTGTAGGAAATATGAGAAGATACATCTACACTTGGAAAAGATTTTTCGATACATATACGAGCGTATTTTTCTACTATTTCTTTTTGAAGAGAAGGTGCATATTCCACTCGCAATTCTTGAACTGACAGGTTTTCTGGATCGGTCAAAAAAGCACGCTTTCAGATTTGTTTGAGAGAAAGACGATATGATTTTAAAACCTGGAGGGCATTTTCCAGCTCAGTACGAGAATAGGATGAGAGATTGAGTCGAGACATTTGAAAAATGAAAAAGAAAAGCAGAAACTAAAGCTCGATAGAAGGAGTATTTTTTTTCAAAAAATCAACATTTGCGTCGTTGTTTCCAAAAAGTTTTTGATTCAGACGGATCGCCACATCAAGTACTTTTGATTTGAGTGTGTTCACCATTTCTTTTCTTTCCAGATCGATATCAGCCATTCATTTGAGGCGAGTATTCTCAGCATCAGTCGTTGCCTTTTGAAGCATTTCAGATGCTTCTTCTTTTGCATTATCGACGATGGTTGCCGCAATACTTTTCGAATCTTGGCGTGCTTTATCACGGATATTCTCAGCCTCTTTTTGTGCGTCATCGACGATGCTCGCAGAGTCACTTATACGTTTTTCGAGTTCGAGACGTTTTGCAGTTTCTTCAGCGAGGTATTTCATATACGGCACAAAGAAAAACTTGCGCAAAACAAGAGCAATAATAAGAAAATTAATTCCTTGTATAATAAATGATCCAAGGTCAAAGAGAGTATCCATGAAAAAGACGGTTAAAATATTTTGAATTTCCTATTTCTAGGGAAAATTCAATGATTATTTGATAAGAAAAATAGCAGCAAAAGCAAGAAGACCTGGAACTTCACAAAGAGCGATCGCTGTAAGCATCTTGATAACGATATCTCCAGAAGCTGCAGGATTGCGACCGATCGCTTGCATAGCCCCCATACCGATAAGTCCTACACCGATACCAGAACCAATAACACCAATAAGAGCAAAAGGAAGGAAATTCATAGAAAAAAATGAAAGAAAATAGAACCTGAGAAAGTGGTACGGAGAGTAAGTATCCGAGTTCATCTATAAGCATCAGGGGAGAAAAAAAATTCTCTCCCCTAAGTCCTAATGATCGTCTTGACCAGGAAAGGATTCAGCGATATACATAGAGGAGAGAACCATAAATATATAAGCCTGGATAAAAGCCACCAAAAGCTCAAAAAACCAAAATGGAAGCGAGAGAAATTCCCAAAATCCAGTATGAAAAGAAGGAATAAGCGTTCCTATATAGATAGCTACCGCGATGAGGATCGTACCCACAAAAATATTTAAAAAGAGGCGAATAGAGAGTGAACCAATACGTATAAATTCTCAGATGAAATGAAGCCATCCAACAAAGACATTCACGATCTTTTCAGTGATCGTTCCTCCTTCAAAGTGGAATAAATAATGTCCAAGATGTTTACGAGGACCTTTTAGATAAAATGCCGTGATCTGAGCAACGATCACTACTGTCAAACTCAGTACGAGAGTGGTACTAAAATCAGAATAAATCGGGCGAATATAGTCACCAAGCCATTCTTCTTTCGACACAATCGTTAACCAGTCTAAAAGTAAACCAAAAATATTTCCTGTAAAAATGACAAACATAAGCCCTCAAAGAAGCCACATATATTTTTCAGCCGACTCTTTACTTCAGAGAAGTCCAGTGATATTCACGAGCATACGATCCATAATATCGAGTCCAAATGCTCTCAATTTTGGAAACTTATTTGTATGAATAGCGACATAAAAAAATGCAATCAGAACAAACAAAAAAACCATAAAAATCCAAGTCGACAACATGATATTGGTAATATGGATATTTCCGATCATCCAATCTCCAATAGCCGTTCCTTTCGGAGCAGGAATATGTGGACCAGTCGGAACCGATGTGTCAGAAAGTGTGTTCATAAGCGTAAAATCGAGCGAAGTATATAAAAAAGCTTTTCTTTTGCAAGTGTTTTTCAGGATTTTAATGATAGAAAATAATTTACCTTAGGAAATCTATTTAATAGAATAAATTATGGTCTTTCTCAGATTAAAATAAAAAAATACGACCCAAGAATGAATCGTATTTACGAAGGAAGAGATCAAATTGGATAACGTTTCTTATAGAAAAATAAAGCTATATAACAAACAATAAGTAAAGATATAGTTAGAAGCCATTGCCACCAAGGGTCGGTGATACGAAGGATAGCGACTATTACAGAATTAATACAAATGGAAGCACTGTTTGGAACAGTTGCCTGATGGAGATTTTTAATTGAAAATGTCTCATTTATTTTAAATTCATGGAAGAACACATTATATCCGATTCCAACGATAAAGGATAACAATGAAACAAATAGACAACCAAAAACTCCAGAAATTACTAAAGATATATCCACGAACTTTTCTCCCCCCATCCTCACTCACTCGAACGGGATAAATAAATTAAAGGCAGTGAGACCTATTGAATAATATAAACCTATACGATATGAACGGATCTTTTCATATTAGGATAATCCATACGAAAGTCAATTTTTTCTATTTTTATAAAGATTCACCCAAGACCACGCATCCCATTTTTTCCAAGGAAAGATCGGCTTCTTTGAGCTTATATTTCTGAACAGGTGATTCTGTATTTCCGATTTTTACCCCGAAATCATAGGCCGAATCACCAAAAATCACGATCAAGCGAGGTTCGAGCTTTTCGATGAGCGCATGAGAAGAAGGATTCACTGGAACGATGAGTATATCAAGATCACCGAAAAAACTCATTTCCTCGGAAGAAAGTTCCGTCAAAAGTGCCGGAATATATCCAACACGATATCCTTCGACACGGAGCTGATAAATACGAAAACCATTGTGTTCGTGTGCATAGGCAAGAAATCCACCTTTCTCATACTCACCTGCCATATCGATGGTGAGTGAATCTACTTCGACTGAATCGGGAAGAAAGTTGATCGTTTTTTTGTCAGATTCAATTGAAACAATATTATTTTTGTAAAAGAATTCCATATTTAAGATGATTTTTTAGTAATAAAAATAATGCGCCTACATAAAATGAAGATTTTTTTCAAGAAATCCGACCACATCTGGTTTAAGAAAAACCGTTTTCAGTTCTTCGGGAGTAAACCATTTATAGCCTATAAACCTCTCTTCTCGACGGGGACGAGGTTCAATTTTTCCAGTGTATTTCACGAGAAAAAGAGAAACCTCCTTATGGATGATCGGTGAACCTTCGAGATATCCAGCAATAAATGAATAAGCAATCTTGTTCATAAACTTGACGACATGAAGATCTTTTTCTGCAAGTCCGGTTTCTTCCGAAATCTCACGTAAAGCTGTCTCCAAAACCGTCTCATCCTCTTCGATATGTCCTTTTGGAAGAACATATTCGAGTTCGTCACGAGCATTTTTCCATGCAAGCATGAGCACTTGGATATGAGATCAGATTTTCCTATACACCATACCGCCAGCACTCTTTTCGTGGAGTTCTGTCATATTGTGTAACAATAATATATAAAAGATTACCGAGAGTATAGCTAGAAATCTCAAAAAATCAAAAAAGTCCATCCAAAAGTTGCATTTTTCCCTTTTTTTCATACGCTACGATTCAGTTTTTCAGGAATTTCTGAATTCTTTTTTACAGAAAATTTCGAAACATTCTTTATTTGGAGTAAATAGTTCTCATCCATAATTATATTTTTATGCGTTTTCGTATCGATACTGATCTCTTTCGTAAAGCTATCGAAACAGCGAGTCATGCTGCTGGAACCAATAATCTTACTCCGATTCTCGAGAATATACTAATCGAAGCGGGATATAAAAGACTCGTACTCACTGGAAATAATCTCGAAATGGCGATCGAATATATCATCGAGGAAAATGTAGATATCGAAGCGGAAGGGAAATTTACGATTTCTTCCAAGTTTCTCTCTTCTTATATTGCCCTCGTACAAGATCGTGAAGTGACGGTCGAGCTCGAAAAATGAGGAAGTCTCAAGTTTACTACGGCAAGTAGTACCACAAAATTCAAATGAACGAGTGCAGAAAAGTTTCCCGTGATTCCAAATCTGATTGCAGAAAATCCACTTCGCATCGATGTAAAAGATCTCAGAACGGCGATCGATAAAACTCTTTTCTCTACCGCAGACGGGGCAGTTCGACCCGTACTTGCTGGAATATTTCTCAAACCCAGTAATTCTGGACTCATCTTTGCTTCGACGGATAGTTTTCGCCTTTCTGAGTTTATCGTCAAAACAGAAATAGAAAACCCTTCTCACAGCGTTATCATCCCAAAAAAAACGGCACAAGAACTTTCTCGAATTGTATCTGATGAAACGGGAAATGCCAAGATAGAGCTCTATTTTCATGAAAATCAGCTCCTCGCAATCCGTGGAAATATACGTATTTCTTCCAGGCTTCTTTCTGGTAAATTTCCAGAATACGAAGCATTTTTCCCGACAGAATATAAAACAAAAAGTATCGTCCTGAGATCTGACTTTATGAACAGTCTCAAACAATCAAATCTGGTTGCACGAGAAAATAACTACAATACTCGCATCAGATCAAAACATGAAGGAATCATCGAAATATCTACTGGTGATACCGAGATCGGTGCCTCAAATATATCTCTCACCGGTTCCGTCGAATGACAGGAAGATATAGTTGGCATCAATGCTCAATACCTTCTCGAAACACTGTCAGTAATGCGAGAAGACTATGTAAGTATCGAATACAAATCAGCACTTTCTCCTATCATCATCAAGTGAGTTCCTGCAGATGACGGAAAATATAGCTATCGACACCTCATCATGCCACTCAAGATCTAATCATTTTACACCATGATCAACCAACTCAATCAACTCGAACAACAAGCACTTTCCACGATTCCGAATATTGAAATAGAATCTTCACTGATCGAATATAAAAATACACTTCTTGGAAAAAGTGGCGAGCTCACTGTCATTCTGAAGTGACTCAAAGACCTCTCCGGTGAAGATCGTGGAATCGTCGGAAAACGTGCAAATGAAATCCGAGACTCCCTCACACTCGCCTTTGAAAATCAGAAAGATTCTATAAAACGATCAGTTATAGAATCACGAATGTCCAATGAAAAAGAAGATGTCACGATTCCCTTCTCTCAAAATTCTGGAAATATCCATCCTATAACGAAGGTACAACAAGAAATCGAAGATACTTTTCGTCGTATGGGATTTGATATATTTGAATCGATGCAGATGACGACAGAGTATCTGAACTTCGACGCTGTAAATATACCAAAAACACATCCTGCTCGTGATATGCAAGATACTTTTTGGCTCGAGGGAAATGGTAACGTCCTCGCCACACAGACTTCTTGCATGCAAAATCTCATTATGAAACATGAAAAACTCCCAATTCGTGCGATCATCCCAGGAAGAGTATTTCGAAATGAAGATGTAGACGCAACCCATGATAACACTTTTTATCAAGTAGAAGGGATCGTGATAGATAAAAATATCGGAATGGGTCACTTAAAGTTCACGATCAAAACCATGCTTTCGGATGTATTTGGAAAGGAAGTTTCCATCCGTATGCGTCCAGGATATTTTCCATTTGTAGAACCAGGTGTAGAAATAGATTTTTCATGTCCATTTTGTGATGGAAATGGCTGTAAAATCTGTAAAGGTTCTGGGTGGATAGAATTTATGGGTGCCGGACTCATCCATCCAAATGTTCTGAAGGAAGGATGACTCGATCCAGAAGTCTATTCATGATTTGCATTTGGATTTGGACTCAATCGACTCGTGATGATCAAATATGGAATCCCGGATCTCAGATATTTTATGAATCCAGACATCAGATTCTTAAAACAATTCTAAAGCATGTCGTCATCCAACTTTGATTATTGGCATATAAAAATCATATACGATCTTGCAGGATATGTGGCTGCTTTTTTGGTAACCTTGTTTTTTACAAAACAAGTATTCCGAAAAAATGAACTTCCCAATCCATTTCATACAAAAAATGAGAAGAGAGAATATATGATGTATGTTATTTCTGGAGCCATGCTTTGAGGAATATTGATATCTACTTTTGATGGAGCGATGATCGTAGGGAGAAATCCTGAAAATGGAATTCTCATATCAAAATCAATTGCTGGTGCGCTTTTTGGGTGAATTATCACCGCAGAAATATATAAACACTTCAAGAAAATAAAAATACCCACAGGAATACTTTTTTTACCTGGGATTATTATCTGAGTATTTGTGGGAAGGATCGGAGCAATCATGACATGAATACGCGACTTTACCTATGGAAATCCTACTTCTCTTCCTTGGGGAGTCGATTTTGGTGACGGAATACCGAGACATCCAACTATGATCTATGAGATGATATTACTCGGTATATTTTTTGGTATCTTGTGTCTGGGTTTACACTCGAAAAAGAGAAAATGGTGGATAAATAATGGATTTTATGTATTTATTATCACTTATTTTCTCTATAGATTTTTTGTGGGTTTTATCCAGCCATACAGTACTTTTTGGTTCTGACTTTCTACATATCAGTTCATATCAATTCCTATGATTTTCTATGGAATAATCATGATTCGGAAAAAACATTCTTAATTTTTCTATGATGAAATTTATTGGACTCATTATTTTTATTCTTTTTTCTGGATTTTTGGTTTTATGTGGATGAATATTCATAGATGATTCAATAACTCCACGATCATTACAAGCCTCTATTTTATAGAAGTAATTCTATTTTTTATGGGTGGTCATTCATTTTTTAAAAACGCTGGGAAAAACAAAAATACCACCAAATATTTCAAAAGAAATCCATTTGAAATATTTTTTATTCTAGCATCTTTGTGAATAGTCCTTATAATTCTCTGAGCACTTTTTTCAAATCTTTTTCATTAATTTTCCTTTTTTCTTATGACTCAAGAATCAGTAGAACTCGAAAAAATCCTCGCAAAAACAGATATCTCCAATATCGATTCGATAGAATTTACCACAAAAGATGGACTGTCTTTCACTATAAAAAATGAAAACATCATAAAAATGTCAGTCTATATTTCTGAACAGTTGAAAAAAACAGAATTTTGACCAGGTGAACTCACAAATGCATTCCATTTTTTGATAAATAATTTTCATACGGATCTTCCTGAAAATGAATACAAAAGTCTCACTGAAAAAGTAACGTTATTCATAGAAAAATGAGGAACTATAGAGATAATACCTCAGACACTTTTAGGAAGTTTATGAATAAAATCTTCTCGAAAAATACCTTCCGAAGCGCAAGAAACAGAAACGAATATGCCCAGAGAAACCGATCCTACTGGAGCAATGCTTAATAATATGGGAAATTCAAATACTTCAGGAAAAGTAAAAAATGAAAAATGGATAACTTTTCCGAGAATACTTTTTGTTATTTTTATTATTCAACCCATTTCATGAGGTTGTTATGCCTTTTTGGCAAGTATTATTCATGGGAATGCTGCTACCACTTTTGTTCCTATTCTGGGAATATTATTTCTCAGTATCAGTATTTTTGTACTCAAAAGAGTATTTCAGATAAGTATACTCAATGCTATTGTACTTTATTTTATTGGGAGTTTTATCGGTGGAATTATTCTTGTATGAATATTTTTGATCGTTTGCTGAGGAATGCTTCTTTGACATTGGTAAATTGCATTTATTTTTAATTAACTCACAATATTCATATGTCCAAGCGCCCTCATATATTCTATGAATTTACTCGTGCACTTTGTTCGAAGTGTATGAAAACTGTCGATGCAAAGATTATTTTCCAAGATGAAAAAGTCTATCTCTTGAAACATTGTTTCGAACATGGTGAAGAAAAAGTGCTGATTGCAACAGATATACCATATTTTAAGAGTCAGAAAGATTATTATAAACCTGGTGATCAGTGTGATACTTTTTCCACGGAAACCATACACGGATGTCCACATGATTGTGGGATTTGTCCTGATCATGAACAGCACGCCTGCCTTTCCATAGTAGAAATCACCGATAAATGCAATCTCACATGTCCGACGTGCTATGCAGGAAGTGATCCAACCAAAGAACATAAGTCACTGGAAGAAATAGAAAAACTCTTCGATACAGTCTGTGCACACGAAGCTGAACCAGATGTCGTGCAGATTTCCTGATGAGAACCTACGATTCATCCAGACTTTTTCGAGATATTGGATCGAGCAAAGAAACGACCGTTTCGCTACCTGATGATCAATACAAATGGTATAAAAATAGCAGAAGATGAGGAATTTGTAAAAAAATTGGCAAGTTATCAACCAAATTTTGAAATCTATCTTCAGTTTGACTCTTTCGATAAGGACTATCTGAAAAAAATACGCGGTGTCGATCTCACAAAAATACGAATAAAAGCTATAGAAAACCTCAATAAATACAATGTTTCTACTACTCTCGTCATCGTGGTAGAAAAATGACAGAACGATCAAGAAATAGGAAAAATCCTCGAATTCGCCGTACAACAAAAATGTATCAGATGAGTAACTTTTCAGCCAGTACAAAATGAATGACGTACTGAAGGATATGATCTTGCCCGTGACCGAGCTACTCTTACGGAAGTACGCTCGGAAATACTTAAACAATTCCCTACTTTTGAAGAAAGAGATATCGTTCCACTTCCCTGTCATCCAGAAAATATAGCTATGTGATATGCTCTCAAAATCGATGGGAAACTGATGCCACTTGGAAGATATATCGATCGTGATGATCTTCTCAAATGAGCAGAAAATACCATCATCTTTGAGAGAAATCCAGATTTTAAGAAACATTTTTTTGATCTTTTTTCACTTTCAAAAAATGGAGAATCT
The DNA here is from genome assembly GCA_947373235.1 of Candidatus Altimarinota bacterium. Classification (GTDB taxonomy): domain Bacteria; phylum Patescibacteriota; class Gracilibacteria; order BD1-5; family UBA2023; genus CANBWW01. The sequence continues at coordinate 12,178 of CANBWW010000004.1, forward strand.
GCATCCAATTGTTTTTCGAGTCTTCTCTGTTGTCTTCCAAAAATAAAACTTTCACAAAAACTCAACTACGATAATATTTTTCGAATACTTATCATTTCTTTTATGGATCGACACGATCTCGATCTACGTTCCGTAAAAAGAGCGTGTATTATGTTTCCAAGGGAAGATGGAAAAATGTATCCATTTGATACATTCAACATGCTCTATAGAAAAAAATATGAAATGAAAAAAAGAATAGAGAAGGAAAAAAGAAAATAAACGGTTTCATATTTGCTCATTTAAAAGTTATTTGGTATAATACATCAAATAACTTTTTTATTATGGAACGAACTCAACTCCAGGAGAAATTCAAAGAACTTTTTATAACCACAGAGACACAATATATAAATCTATTTGGCGAAAAATGAATAGGAAAAAGCGCATTTCTAGAGAACCTAAAGAATGAAGGATTTTTTGATGAGAATAAGACTTTTTGGCTTCACAAAGAGAAGTGACAAGATTGGAACGATCTTTCTATAGAAGATAATGAACTCGAGACTCTTATTTTCGAAAGCGATGAGTCTTTTTATTTTCCAGAATTTCGATCATTTATAGAATCAAAAATGATCAATTGAAAGATAATTTTTATAAGTATCGAAGAAATAAAAGAAGACGGAGTAACTGTTTTTAAAATTCCCGGTATATTTTTTCGTGAGTTTACAGAACTTTCAGGTTCACCGATAAGCGTCAAAGAACTGATGCTTGGAAATCTCGATATAAAGAAAATAAACGAACTTTTATCGAACTATATAGGAAGTGGTTATTTTCCAAAAAATATAGAAAATCCTTCTGGTATTTTTTCAGAATTTGAAGAAAAATGTGCAATTATGAAACAAGAATTATATGTAAAAGAATATGAAGACTTTATGGAATTTTTACGAACTCTCGCGATGAATACATGAAGCCTTTTTAAAGCTGACCAATTTGCAAAAAATATATGAATCTCTCGCCGAAAAATACATAAGTATACGGAACTACTCATGAAATATAACCATATTCAAGCTATTGGCCCTTGGAGTGAAAATACCATCACAGAAACTACTCGACATGTAAAAGTATATTTTTCAGATCTTGCATTTCTTCATGCTATCTTATGAGATTTTCATTTCCAATGAAGTATGAAGCAATGAGCAGTAGAAAATTTTATTTTTTTAGAACTCAGGGAAAAACTAGGCAATACACACGATGTCTATTTTTATCGGAAAAAGTCTGGTGCTGAAATATCATTTCTTTTGATCGAAAAAAATACAAAACTTCTTACTCCAATCGAAGTCAATGTGCGCGAAACTGAAGCTATTTCTCAGGCAATCAGAAGTTTCGATGAAAACTATCATAATCGTGTAGATTACTATATGCTTTTGAACGAATCTCGATATTCAAAAAAAAATCTTGGAGAAAAATCTTTCATTACTATTCCTCATTTTGCAATATAAAACCCTATCAATCGATAGGGTTTTATATTAATGAGTCGTTCAGGTGCCAAACGGAACTGCTTTTGGAAGGATAAATCCTTTTGGTAAATCAGTAATTTCAAAGAGTGCGAACCAACTCTGACCCAAGTATTGAGCAAGTAGGGATTTTTCCTTATCGATATCACCATAGATACCTTCATTAACCATTTCTTTTTTTATACTTGCGAGTGGAGCATATTGGAGATCAGCTCACTCAGAGAGACGTTTGATAATATAGTTCTGACATTGGAGAGTTTTCTGATTTCGATCTATTCGAATACCATTTCGATACGATTCAGAGTTTGTTCCAGCAATATTTATAAATTCATCATTGGCCTGAAGTTTTCAAATACTTCGTTCTTCAATCGCAAATTGCAAACAAAAATTATCAGTTGTGACTAATTTAAGATTTTTAGCACTCATCGTCGTGAGTAGTTTTTCAAATCGACCTATAAGAGCATGACGAGGATCTTGATCTATAGTTGCTGCGTTGAGATCAACGAGAAGATATTTTAATCAAAATTTTTGCATTCGATCGATAGTAACTTCTGGAGAAGGATCATAAAAGTAAGTTTCAAAGGAAAATATCAAACTATCATCATAGTATCGAGTACTATTTTTATTGATCAAATAAGTCATAAACGTACCTATACGGTAGATTCATCCCAAATTTTCAGTCGCTTTTGATGGATAGAGTATTTGAGAATACATATATTTTCAAAGTGATTGAAGATCAGACTTCACAGCAACATCAGTAGAATTTTGATTCTGCATAATAAAAGCATGGAATTGATCTAATGGAACACTTTGGAGTTTACCACTCGTAAAGAGATTTTGTATATCTGGAGATAATAATTTTCCATGAAAGTTAGCAAAGATATTGGTCGTATCCTTTATATTCATAGTTGCTATCGGTAAAAGATAGTCACTTCGATTTGCGAAAATCGATTCATCTTGCGGCATGATAAAGTATTTGTACTCATTGAATCCTGCACTTGCATAGGTTCTCTGCATATAAACAGTCATTTTTTGAGTGATTCATGACCCAACTACCATATCTTTCCTATCTTCAAAAACATCGGCCGTTCATGCTTTCGGGGTATATTGTCCGACAACTCACAAGTACGTATCAGAAAAAGATCATCGAAGATTATTCCATGTATGTGGAAATGCAGACTCAATAAAATAAGTAATAAACAGAACAAAGAACGCGAGCGAGAGTGTGAAGTATACACTTATACGATTTTCGTTTTTCAGATCGTCATCGTTATAACTCACGAAAGTGTTCGCGAGAAGCCCGATAAGAAGAAAAAATCCAAAATAAATAATAATTCAATACCAAACAATCCCAAACGCTGAGAGCCAGAAAAGAAATCCGTAAATTCCCATGAAAATCATTGCTTCCCTAAATTTATCATTTCGTTCAGGATTTTTCTTATCAAGAAAAGAGAAATGTGTAAGTATGACAATTCCAAAATTCAAGGCAAGGAGGACAACGTATCAAAGAGGAAGATTTATATTTTCAAAGAAATGAGTCCAAGAAAGTCAAAAATCTACCAGATGAGTATTGGAAAGATATGGGAAAAAACAGTATACGACGACAAAAATCATACCGACCAACGTTATGATTCTATAAATTCCAAATCGACTTCGAACAAAAAGAAGAGTTCCTGGCAAAAATGCCAGAAAGATATAGGTAATATCTGTAAATTCACCAGATTGATTCTTCTGAAAAGAAAGATTGACAGGAAGTTTGAGATAGTTATTAATCCCTTTTTCTTGGCCAAAATAACGAGAAAAATCTTCATTCTGAGACTGACCATCAGAAGTAATGTTTGCATCGCTCGCAGCTTTCGTACGAGCATCATACTCAGCCTGTGAGTACACTTTTTTAAAATCAAAACTCGAAGGGGCTGGAGCACCTGACAAAAGAGTATCAACGGTAATTTTTTGTGGAGATTCAGATATATTTTTTAGAAGCCATGGAGTCATTGAAACAAGTATCGCAAGTCCAAAAATAATGTATGCATATATGCAAGTAAGAAAAGGAGAAACATTTTTCTTTTGAAACCATGCAAAGAAAAATGAAAGGAGAGAAAGAATAGATAATCATAAGGTAATTTGAAGAATCAGGGTGTGATTATCTCTTGGCATCCAGATAAACATCTTCTGCCAGAAATCTAATTTCGTAAAAATAGCCAGAAATGCAAAGAAAAATCAAAAATATCCAGCGAGGGAAAGTTTTCTATATGAAATAAGTCCAAATATTCAGAGAATCAACATAATGGAAGTTAATTTCACAGTGAAAGTGAAACCAACGATCAAGCCCACTATTGCCAGAAGAGAAATGTTTCTTCTATCCATGCTTTTTCTATCCCATGATGATACAAAAAGCATAAAACCACTGACTGCAAAAAAGAGATAAGCAGGATCCAGTTTCATATCCTTTGCTTGTTGAAATACTGTCATCGGCATCGCATAGTAAAGTGCAGCAAAGAGGACAGGCAATGAAAGAAAATATTTTTTTCCAGTCTCAGAAAAAAAATAAGAAAGAGTAGAGATAATGGCAAGAACTGAAAGAATCCCTCAGAGTTGATTTATATAAAATGCTTGAGAGGCATTGAAGTTAAATAAAAATCCTGTTCCAGTAATCAATTGCCAAGAATAAAATCAAGCTCACTTCAATAGTTCTCCTGAAGTTGCCATGATCTTTGGGAAATTCATATATACCCCGAGGTCATCCCATCATATAGGCATCGGGCGGATAATATTTATGAGTCAAACTCCGAGGATAAAGGTAAGAAAAAAGTATCAAAACTCTATAGACAGGAGTTTAAGATTGAGTTTTTCAAAAAACGTCCCTTCAGGAAGATGATTTTCCAAGATAATTTTCCTTTGCAATAGATCATTATATGTTTCTTTGTATCATAAAAATCCCCCGATCAAGAGAACTGCAAGGACGGAAAGAAGTCAATAGAGATTATACTGTCCTAACTCCCCGATAATAAGAAGACCAAAAGTAAATACAATAAATCCTAAAGATATTTCTACGGGAACACGTATACGCATATCTATTTCTCTCCATTTTGGAACCGTGAGAAAAGCAAAAGTAAAACCAACATTTCGTGTTAAAAAAATAAGAAAAAGAGGATATAAAAGCAGTTCTAAAATATGCCAAAAAAGAACTATACCGGAAGGTGGAACTGTCGTAAAGCCAGCAAGCGAATTTTTTACTTCTGGAAAATGGCTATAAAGAACAGAAAGAATAAATATATGAGCTAATGTCAATCAAAAAATTGAGAGAAATCAAAATTTGAGTTTTTTGATAGGAAATATAAAAACAGTGAGCACTTTATATCCAATATAGAGAAACGCAAGAAATAATATATATGGAGTATATCAAACTGCTTTTTCCAGATGATCAATTCGACTATAAAAGTCAGAGTAGTAGACTGAAATAATCAAAACTGTCCAAAGTACAAATCCAATTCAGGAAGCAATCATTGAGAACATAAGAGAAAATTAAAAAACAAAGAAAATAATTATTTTCTTTTACGAACTTGTTGAATAATGGAGAAAAACTCTTTTCATTTCTGAAAATTCAATAAAAGAAATATAGCGATAGTTCCTAAAAATACAAATAGAATCTCGATAATAGCTCCGCTTTTTCATGTCATACCAAAAGTAGGAATATGCGATGAAAGATGTAAGGTGAAAAAAAGAGCTGCTCACAGGAGAACCACTATGAGATTTTTTACAAAGAATACCCAATCTATTTTTCATCGAAATTCATGTACCGCTTTATAGCTTAAGAACCACATCAATATCCACGAAACCCCGACTGAAAAAGATGCTGCACTGGATGCGCTTGGAAAAGAAATAAAATGGTATTTAAAGGCGAGAATCATGCTCGTCATAAATACAACATTAAATACCAAAGTTTTTATAAAAATCCAGACTCTTTCTCGAATCATACCGACTCAAGCCATAATTTGAAAATTGATTTGTATCAGAACATTCAGAAAAAGAAATGGTGCGACATAGTAGAGAGCTACACCCGAAGGTGCATATTCTTTTCCGTAAAGAAAAACAGCTATAAGAACTCCCAGAATACAAAAAAGACCACTCGCCCAAAGCATAACAACGGCCATAGTCGATGAAAAAAGAGTATGGATGGTACGAATTTTTTCGTTTTCTGAACGTGAACGAGCCTCAGAAATAACTGGAAAAATGAATGTGATAAGGGGTGAAACAAATATAAATGGAATACCGACTAATGAAAGATACATCGCATAGATACCACCTTCAGTTGATGTTGTCAAATTTTGAAGAATTTGTTGGTCCAATTGGTGAAGAAGCGTTCATACATTGGCAGTCAAAAATGTCCCAAGGGAATATTTCATAAAAGTCTTCAAGAGTATTCGATCAGACTTCATAGGAACTCACTGAAAATACGGGCGATAATAGTAAAAATATGACAAGAAAAATGCAAAAATAACAGTGAGAAAAATCGCGAGAATCCAAGCCCAGGCATAGTTAATAATATTTCCTTGGTGTAAAAAAAATAAACCTGCTGTACCCATAACCGTCATAATCATTCGGAAAAAATCCATACCTTTTTGGAATTTCGTATTTTGCGATGCACTAAAAAGAATAGTAGAAATCTGCATCAAATTGAGTCCAACAAAAAACAAAGACATTATCTGCATAACTTCCTTTGCGATCGGAGTTTTAAATTGCCAAATAGAAAGAAAATCTGCTACAAAGAATAAAAAGATTCCCACTATCAGGCTCGTAATCATCTGTACAGAGAAAGAAAAAACGAGAAGATATTTACAACGTGCGTAATCTTTTGCGATAATGTACTTTGGAAGAAAGTAGTTCAAACTTTCAGTAATACCAAAGTCACTATAAACCTGCAATAATGAGAGTAATCATATAACTCCATACAAAACTCATACTTCTGAAACTGATAAATCAGATGCCAGCATGATCCTCACAAAATACCCTAATGGTGCTACGAGGAGTGTGAAGAGGAAAATCCAAGAACCACGATTTACAAATTTTTCTGAAAGCGTTTCATTTTTATGAAGCATATAATAAACTCAAAAAATATCTAAATATTATATATTCAGACGGGTATATCTGAAACAACTCCTCCGTTTGCAAAAGTAATCACTCTCTGTTTCATCCGATTTACGAGACGATCATCATGTGTAGAAATAATAATCGTCTTCCCTTCTTTGTGGAGTTTTTCGAGAAGTGAGATGATTTCTTCAGCATTTTTCGGATCCAAGTTTCCCGTTGGCTCATCTCCGATGATAATATCGGGATTATGTATCAGTGCACGTGCTATAGCCGTCCTTTGAAGTTCACCGCCAGAAAGAGATTCTATAAATTTTTCTTTTTTTGTCAGAAGTCCTACTTGACCCAGTACTTCTGGAACTCGTTTCGATATAGTTGCACTATCATATCCACAAACTTCCATAGCAAAAGCAACATTTTCTCGGACGGTTTTTCGAGGAAGGAGTTTAAAATCTTGAAAAATAACACCGATACTACGACGATAAGACAAAAGTTCTTTTGATTTCAAGGCATATATATCACGATTATTCACATCGAGAATTTTTCCACTTTTTGGATGAAATGCTCAGATCATACCACGAATAAAACTGGTTTTTCCACTTCCAGAAGATCAGATTAAAAAAACAAATTCACCACTCGAAAGAGAAATATCAATATTTTTCAGGATGGTACGCTCGCCGTATGCGAGACTAACTTTCGAAAATTTCATAAAACAATTGGAGTGAGAAAATACTTATCGCGGAAGAACATTCATAGTAATATTTTTCTTCGTTACCTGGAAGTTTCCATCTGTTACTTGGACTGTAAGATTATGTACTCATGATGAAAGTCCGTTCGTATTAACAGGAAATACAAAGACATCTCCGGTAGTTACATTTTGTACTACGGAACCATCAAGAAGGATCGTTATTTCTCGATCGGTAGTAGAAATCTTGACTCAAAATCTGAGATTAAATGCATCTCATGAATAGAGATTAATCTGTGAATCATTTCAGTGTGGATTGGTCATAGTAATGACTGGTGGAGTCCTCTGTGAATTATTGTTTTGTGTTGGATCTATATTCGGCGCTCATTCACCGATCAAGATGGATTTTGATTGATTATATCGAAATCCATATATATCCACAGCATCGACTGTAATCACATCTTCACCAACGGGTAGATTGGTTGCAATACGTTCAGAGCCATTTATTTTTCCACCACTTCCATATGTATTTTCGAGAAGAACGGTATCTTGATATTTTATCGTCAGTTTTGCAATCGGTCTATCTCACGTCCAGGACGCTGCAATAATCTTTTTTCATGATGTATCAGTATTCGCATTGACTCCTACAAGTTGTATATTTATATTCAGATTTCCGGTAACACCAGGACGTTCACATGGAGTTGTAGACATCACCGAACCAGAAGATGCGAGATTCGCGGAACCGATACTCGCAAAAAATCAAGCAGTCCATGCAGGATCATAGCCATCGATCACAGGTTTTGCAGTAGGAATAAGAATATGTCCTATTGAATCAGGTGGTGTATTTTCAGAAACAGGACCATTACAGAGAGTATCGACTGACTGATCTTTATACCCACCATCATAGTCTGTGAGTTTTACAGCCATGATTGTTGAAACCTTTTGAGAATCAGGAGTTGAGTCACTCGCAAGTTTTCCACTGGTTTTTGATATCGTATAAGTAAATACACCATCTGGAGCTTTCCAGTCTTCTTTTGGAAGATCTTTATTGGCAAATTCCATAAAAGGTTTCCAGATACCAGCAGCACAGTTGAGACCATCACATGTTCATTTGGTTTCATGTCCATCTACATTTCCTGCCCATACCACGGTCGTTATTTGTTTTGAGTATCCTGCAGTCCAGAGATCACGGGGAAGGATATATTTGTCACCATGTTTATCTTTCAGTTCTTTGTTTGATGTTCCTGTTTTTGCAGCAACTTTACGGCCAGCTATTGTCAGAGCATTTCTCCAAAATCCATCAGGCTTTGCATCTGGATCATCCAAAATACTCGTGACTATATATGCAACTGCTGGGGAAAGAACGGGTGTGTCTTTTGGTTGAGAATGTTCCTCGAGGAGATTTCCATTCGCATCTTCTATACTATCGATAGCATAGATATCACGTTTGATTCATTCATTCGCAAAAACACTATACGCTTGAAGCAGATCGATTGGACGAACATTTGGTGTTCAGACAGCCATCGGTGCTCCGTATCCAGCATTTTCTTTCACCGTGGTCATACCAAGTGATTTTACAAATTTCACGATTGGATCTTCTCAACCCGCAAGATAAAACATTTTTATAGCTGGGATATTTCTCGAATAATCTAATGCCTTTTTAACAGGCATAATCCCGAGAAATTTATTATCATAGTTTGGAGGAGTCCAGTTGCTAAATGTGGTCTGTACATCAGCTATAGGACTTTCTGGTCAGATCGGATTTTTAGAAATAGCAAGTCCATAAACAAATGGCTTAAATGAAGATCCTGGCTGAAGTGTTGTTGCGGTAGCCATATTATTATTTCCACCATTTTCTGTGTCATTGTAGTCAGGACCACCTACCATCACGAGCAATTTTCCAGTTACATTATCCATACTCACGATAGCAGCACTCGAAGCTCAATATTGAGCTTTATTTATGGCTACTTGTTTTTTTACCAGTTCTTCTGCCTTCGTCTGAAGAACTGGATCGAGAGTCGTATAGACCTTCAGTCATTGAGTGATATCTATATCTTTTCCATATTTTGATTCGAGATACTCTTTTATATACATCACAAAGTATGGATATTTTATATTTTCAGTGTATCGATTAAATTGGAATTCAAGTCCATCAAAAACTACTTTTTTAAAGGTTGGTCCATCGATTTTTCCTTCTGCAAACATACGTCCAGCAACAAAATCTTTTCGACCAATCGTATATTCGAGAGCATACATATCAGTTCAACCCGAAGAAGTGATATTTTTTTTAATAATAATATCTCCAAAAAAGTTCATCAGATCATCATGATTGGTCTTTATACAACCGTTACTATCTGGAGAAAAGGAGGAATCTCGAGTATATTCTTTTTTTACACCACAGATCTTCACGGTGTTGATATCACCTTCTATCGTCATTCCACTGAGATAACTTTTAAATTCATCATAAAGTGGTTTATATTGAACTTTTGTAATATCATCAAGCGTTGTTTTTTCAGTACTATCAGCAACAGGATAAACAGATAAGAAACCCATAAGTCGATCCCGATGAGCATAGGGAGAATAAAAAGTTGGTCCTTTTGGAAGGGATGCTAAAATAGACGCACCGAGTGGCCCTACATCTTTTGCTGATTTTCAAAAGTATGCCCTCGAAGCTTCTTCGATACCATTAGCATTATAACCGAACGAAATAGTATTGAGGTACATTTCGAGAATTTTTTCTTTAGAATATGTTTTGTTAAGTTTATAGGAAAGATATGCTTCTTGTGCTTTACGTTTTATAGAACGCTCATTGGTAAGGAGAGTATTTTTGATAAGTTGTTGAGAAATCGTAGAAGTTCCTTTTATATCATTCGTATTTCAGAGTGCATATCGACCAAATGCACGCACAATACCCATCAAATCGACACCTGGATTTTCATAAAATGTCTTATCTTCTGTACTGACGATCGCATCTTTAATAGACTGAGAAATATCAGAAAATGGAATATAGGTACGCTTTCCATCATTAAAAAGTGTATAAATCGGATTTTTATCTTTATCATAGATCACTGTGCTTTCACGAAAATAATCACCCCTCTCGAGAGAGTTGATATCAGGTACACCACGAAGAAAAAATGCCCATAAAACTGCAAAACCAAGAACTCATAAAATCAAAAGAACACCAAAAATCTTGAGAAGATTCTTTCAAGAAAAAAAATGCTTACTCGAACTCAATTTTTTTGATACAAATGAAAGCGTTCCCTTCATAGTTTTCTTTTTTCTGAAAGCAACTGATTTTTTCTTAAATTCTCGATATTGCATATTTCAATAATAAAAAATTAGAAGTTTTCCCACTCACCAGGCTCAACCGTAAGAGAGGATGAGGTTATATCTCCAGTTGGAGTATTTATATTTTTTGGTGGAGTTTTTTTCGGGATTTTGGTATTATTTTGAGATGAGGTTCCTGTTTTAGTATTGGTTCATCAGGAGATAGTTTTTGTGGGAATTTTTTCCCCAGAAACCACTTCTTTCGTCAAGGTCGGTACATAGTATGGAGCTTTGAGAAAAGAAAAATAATCTTTTATATCTTTTCCGATAACGATTTCTATTTTTGGTCACTGGGTATTTACATATTCATTTCGATCGACGATCGTATATGGAATAGCAGATTCGATATGCTTGAGGGCCTGAATAACGGCAGATTCTGGATCAATCCCTATCTGAATATCTGAATGCCAATATATATTGATATGTGAATTTTCTATACTTCCTGTAGAAGCCTGGAGAGGTTTTTCGAGTGAAAATGGAAATCCGAGTTTTGCGAGTCCATTCGCTATATCAGAAGCCCGTTTTTTTTCAGTTGGATCAAAAATAATGACGAGATTTTTTTCCATACTTCGCATAGCAGGAAAGGCAAATGTGAGACCTACGAACCGCTTAATATCATCATAATAACTCACATGATTGATTTCTGCATTTTCAGGAAGAATGACAGATGCTCCACCAAATAAATCTCGACTTGGAGTATAAAGAAAACTTCCAGGAACGCATGTTTGGATAGATACACATTCGTTTGTTAGAGAAACAACTCATATATTTTCAGAGCTTACATCATGAAATGTAAGTCCATAAGACGCCATATTCGCAAGACTCATATCCGTATCGAGATGCGATATAACTGCACCATAGAGCTCTCAGAGTTTTTGAGGATTGGTAATATACCCGAGTGAAAGAGCCTTTTCTTTGATTGCTTTTATGATCAGCTGTTGTCTCGTAGACCGATCAAAATCACTCGTCGAATGACGACTTCGTGCGTATTTTAGAGCTGTATCTCCATTGAGTTTTTGGAGTCACTTTTTTATGGAAAAAGTGATATATCGATCATTTTCTCCATCTGGATATTCGTGATCAATGAGATCATTTGGTACATCTACCTGAATCCCTCAGAGAATATCTACAATCTGTTTAAATCCAGAAAAATCTATCACCATATAGTGATCGATCGGCTGACCTGTGATTTCTGAAACTTTATCCGCAAGGTATTGAATTCAGACTTTATCACGCATTCCAATATCGTAGAGACTATTGATACGACCAGCACCTTTTCATCCAGGATAAGCTATATAGAGATCACGCGGAATAGAAAGAAGTGTCACTTTTTTTGAATCTTCATTCAGTGAGGCAAGCATAATAGAGTCCGTAAGATCCGCACCATCGTGACCTTTTCATCCGATTCAGGCTATGAGAATATTCGTTGTGCCTTTTGGTTTTGAAGCAAGGAGTTCAGATGCAATACTCGGATGGAAGTTCTGAGAACCATTTTGAGTATTGCTTGCAAAAAACTTCTGAGCAGCAAAACATCCTCCGGCAAGAAGGCCAACAAAAATAATAAAGACACTCAGACGTTTCCATGAGAAAAACTTCTTTTTTGGCGTGATAATAGGATCTTCTTGAAGAGAAGAAATCTCAACTCATTCAGGTTCTTTGAGAACAGGAGCAAAAATCGGTGCTTTCGTAGCTATTTTTTTGGTTTTAAATGAAGACATAACGAGGATTATAGAAAAAAATCGTGTTTTTCCAAACAAAAATACAAGTATTTCACAATTTTTGAAAAAGAATCAAAAATGTAAAAAATATGTATAAAAATATCTATATCTCTGAAAACAAAGTGTGCTCAATAAGGATGATTTTTCTGTTGACAATTCAGAAAAAGAGACTAAATTCTGTAGAGTTTTTTGCTCATATTTTTCTTCTTTTGCCATCGATTTTACACGATCCAGTTCTTCTTGAATCGGTCTTAGACATCTTCAGAAAATCAGATACGAAGAAGCACATCGTGGTCGATGCGACTCTCGGGCTTGGCTGACATGCAAGTGAGATGTGCAAAACTCTTGGGAAAAATGATATTTTTATCTGACTTGATCGGGATAAGGAAAATCTGGAAAAAGCAGAAAAATATATAAAAAGTGTTCAAGAGAACATAAATCCCATCCTTATTCATTCGAGTTTTGGAAATCTAAAACAAGAATTAACAATAAGAAATATAGATCATATAGACTTTATACTCTACGATCTCTGAGTCAGTAGTGTTCACTATGATGAAGGCGAAAGAGGGTTTTCTCTTCGATCGGATGGACCACTCGATATGCGGTTTGACCGAAGTACAGGAAGAACAGCCAGTGAGATGATCCACATGATGGATGTGAGAGAACTCTCAAAGATATTCACCCTCTATGGAGAAGAGAAAAAATCATGGTTCATCGCTCAAGCAATAGGAAAAGCACGAGAAATAAAAAAAATAGAAACCACCTTTGAGCTGATAGAAATAATAGAGAACTCCAGTTTCGATAAAAAATCTCCTCTTCGAGTTTTTCAGGCAATACGTATCGCATTGAATGAAGAATTTAAACACATAGAAGATTCTCTTTCTCAGGCTATGGAACTTCTATCTGTTGGATGAAAAATCGCCGTTATCACGTTTCACTCGGTAGAAGATCGGCTTATAAAAAATATTTTTACAAAGTATCTCGAAGATACGATCGATGAAATAACTGGACAAATAAGAATAAAATCACATTATAAGAAATATACCAAGAAGCCAATTATCCCCACAGATACAGAAGTAGAAAAAAATCCGAGAAGTCGCAGTGCTAAAATGCGTGTTATAGAAAGAATCAGTTAATATATTTTCTATTTATGAATTCAAATATCCTCATCGCAAAAAAAGGACATATTCCCTTTTTTTCAGAAAGAAAATCAGCTCGGGAACATTATCGTCTCAATTTTACTCAAACTTATATACTTGCGATTATCATGATCGCCTGTTTGGGTATTTATTATGTTTGGGTGCTCAATGAAAATGCAACCAAATGATATAATATCCGTACTCTTCAAACAAAAAATCGTGAACTTTCTTTTCAGGAAAATCTCCTCGATATCCGTATTGCTGAATGACAATCGATCGGAACGATCATGGCGAGTTCCGTTGCTCAGATGATGCCAGCAGTAGATAAAACGACATTTCTTGTAATCAAAGGGCAGGATGGAGGACAAAAAGAATAACTACACATAATGCCAGAAACACTCAAAAGACTCATAGATATGATCCATTTTCTTCCAGGAATAGGTGAAAAAACAGCAGCAAAACTTGCTTTTTTTTTACTGAAAGCAAATAGTGCATACGTAAAAAACTTCGCAAAAACCCTCGCAGAACTCCATGAAAAAGTAATGGAATGTGACCAATGTCATGGAATGACAGATATATGAAGTCCACTTTGTAAGATATGTGCTGATCAAAAAAGGGAAACTTCCCTCCTCTGTCTCGTGGAAGACTATCTCGATATGATGTCGATCGAACGAACCGGTGTCTATCACGGATATTATCATGTACTCTGATGAGTGATCTCACCGATCGCTGGTACGCTTCCAAATAAACTCAACTATATTTCTCTTTTTGAACGTATTTCTGAAAATAAAGAAATAGAAGAAATCATCATCGCTACGAATCCAAATATAGAATGAGAAGCAACTGCACTCTATGCGATCGAACATATGCCACGAGAAATAAAGATTTCCAGACTTTCAAAAGGACTTCCTCATGCCGGAAGTATAGAATATGCAGATGAAATAACGCTTCTGAGTGCATTTAAGGGACGTGGATAATTAAATGTTTGATTTTTCAAAATAGATATGATACGATAAAGGAGAACTATTTATTTTAAATTTCATTTTTATGGAAAAAATCAACCAAATACACGAACAAAATATACATAAAGAAAGTATAACTGAAAAGCAAATTAGGGATCAGTTCAGACTCCTTTTCCCAAATCAACAATATGACTTTCTATTCAAACAAGCAAAGTCTATAGAAAAAAATAAGATAGAAATATCTGGGAAAGAGGGGACAATAACAATCCTCCCAGGAGGAAAATGAATCACTATTACTGTAAGAAAATGAGATATCTCAAACTCTTTTACGCTTGCAAAAATACCCGAAACAATTAAAAATCCGAAAGTGTATGAGACCTGAAAAATTTCAATAAAAGTCCTATCAAATGAAGATGAAATCAACTATGCTCTTAGTGAACCTGGAGAAATCCTTTCGAAAGATGAGTTATGAACGTCACGGGAAGCAAATTGATGAGATATGGAAAATGCTTATAATGTAATAATGAATATGGTAAAGCAGTCCCAAAAAACAAATGATGATCGCATAAAAGAAGTTTTTAAAAATATGAATTAAACATAAACTTCCTCTGTGATTTTACTCACGTAAACCCACAAATGAAAAAATCCCTCTTCAATGAAGAGGGATTTTTTCATCAAGATTTTTATTTTTTGATACCTATAAAGAGTTTTGTATTTCTGATCATCTTTCGACCAACAGCGATCAGGAGTATACGAGATACCCACATAGCAGTGAAGAGAGAAAGAACGATACCGACAGCAAGCATAAGACCAAATCCACTAATCAGAGAAACTCATGCCCAATAGAGAATAACTGCAGAAGTGAGAGAAGTAATATGAGAATCCCATATAGCCGTCCAAGATTTTTGGAAACCAAGAGAAATGATTTTATCAGGTGCAACTCATTCTCGAATAGCCTCACGCATACGTTCAAAGATGAGGATATTCGCATCAATGGCAAGACCGATAGAAAGGATGACACCAGCAATCGAAGCAAGAGAAAGGGTAAGTCCAGAAGCCTTAATAATAGCCACTAAGAGAAGCGCATAGAATATGAGAGCCACAGCAGCGATCAATCCAGAAACTCTATAGAATATAACCAACATAAGAACGATAGCGATGAGTCCTATAAATCCAGCGTAAAGAATCTGTGAAAGTGCATTGGTTCCGATTTTTGCATCGATCGTTCTCTCGGAAGTGAGATAGATAGGGGCTGGGACGATACCAGTATTGATACCATTTGCAAGTTCTGTTGCAGACTCGATAGTATAATCACCAGTGATACGAGCCGAACCGTCCAGAATAGGAGTATTGACTGTTGGATCAGTGAGCATTTGTCCACCTACAAAAATACCAAGACGTTTTCCGACGAGACGTTTTGTGAGTTCAGCAAAAATCTTTTTTCCTTCGTCATTAAATAAAAGATTGACGGATATATCTAAGAAATTTTGACTATCAACACTGGCGCGAACCAGGTATTTATCATTCAATACTTTTCCATCAGCTGTTTTTGCAGG
>CANBWW010000005.1 GCA_947373235.1 Candidatus Altimarinota bacterium
TTTCCAAAAGAGAAATTGATCTTAAATGGTTTTTTCGCGGTTCCGTATTTTTGTGCTAAGAGAAGAGTTCCGATAACAGCTGTATAGGTTGGATCTGACATAGATGTTCCGCTGATCCCTTCGACTTGTTCAGGAACACCGATCGAAGCTGGAAGTCTGAGATATTCACGAGCGACATCTGCGAGTCATCGAAGTTTCGATGCACCACCCGTGAGAACGGCACCTTCTGGAAGCATCCCATCTCGACCAACTTGCTTGAGTTCCATAACGATATGATGAAAGATTTCTTCGTATCGAGCGCGGATAATATCGTTCATAAATCGGCGTGAGATTTCCTGAGTATCGATATTCGATATTTTTGAAAGATCGATCTGTTCGTCGTACTCTGCTTTCATCCCTTCTCCGAAATTGAGATCGCTGTATTCGAGCTTGAGTTGTTCCGCTGTATCGATAGAAATACGGAGTCCAAGAGCCAGATCAGAAGTTACGTGTTCTCCACCGAGTGGAATAACATTCGCATATATAAGAGCTCCTTCTTCGTAGATGGCGATATTGGTTGCACTCGCACCGATATCGACTGCTACTACACCGAGTTCTTTCTGTCTGCGAGAGAGCATCGCCTCACCAACGGCGATGATATTTGGATAGGTATCCATGATTTCTACACCGATATCCAAAACTCCTTTTCGAATATTCGAAAGTGTATTGGCTCCTATAGAAATAATATGTGAACGTACATCGAGTTTTTTTCCACTCATTCCGATTGGATTTTTGATTCCATTTTCGAGATCGAGAGAGAAGCTTTCAGGAATAACTTTCAAAACGGTTCTATTCATCATATCGATCCCATTCTGACTCATATCCAGAGAACGGTTGATATCATCTTCTGTCACTTCGAGTCCAGCGATCGCGACGATCCCAGAGCGACGAGCAATTTCTATGTGTACTCCAGAAACACCGAGACAAATATGAGAAACTTGGTCTCCTGTCATTTTTTCTGCATCACCGAGAGCCACGTCGAGATTGTTTTTGAACTCGTCCATGTCGAGGATGTTTCCTTTGCGTATACCACGAGACTCAGAAACGCCGATTCCGAGAATGCGAAGTTTTTTATTCTCATCCCACTCACCGATGACGGCTTTGATTTTGGCGCTTCCTATATCTATGGCGACTAATTGTTCTCCAGATACCATATATTGTATGAAAAATTAGGTGTATAAAATGTTTGTACTTGTTTGTTCCTTTCTGGATCTCGGTATGTGTATTCGTATCAAAATTTGATAGGCACATTATATCGTGACCACTTATTTTTACAATGCTGATCTTCCTTCTGATGTATACACTTTTTGAACTGAGATATATTTGAGAAAAACGTTTTTTCCTGTAAGAGAGCCAAAACTTCCCGGTGCAAAACTTTTTTATGAAAATTTTCTCCGATCCCAGAAATTTCTAAGAAAGAAAAATTCCCTTATATAGGGAATTTGGAATGTATAGAGTTCGGAAGACTTTGGATGTATTTTTGATCTCTTTGCGAAAGATATTGGGCAAGTTGATCTTGTATTTCTTTTACAAGATCGAATGATTCGTGTTTATATAAAAGTTGTGGAAGTTCTGGATTGCGATTTTGAAAAACCCAGCCTTGAAATTCATGATCTTCAATTATTGGCCACATATTCTGTGCCAAAGCTTGTGGATGATAATCGAGATATCTTTGTTTTTGTAAGATTTCTTTCACTTTTCAGACAGTTTTTCTAGCGATTTTCCTATTTTTCCTTACATCGTTTTCTTCTCAGATTTTTTCAGCTTCTCAAGCTATTATTCCTAATTCTGATAAAAAAACGGTATCAATCCTTTCTTTTGGTTTTGTATTTCCTTCGTGAAAGCTTTGAGTTTCATTCGTATAGATTCTTCCTGTTCCGCGTAAATTTTTCTGTGCATATAGATTTTCCATAGTTCTTGGTCTTTGCCAGTCAAATGACGGAACTCCATCTATTGCTGCACTTTCTGCCATACTAATGAGACTTGCTATAGAGTGCATAAAACAAATTTATAAATAAAAATTTCATTAAATTTACCTATCAAATATTTTTTGTCAAAATCATTTTCCATACGGCTTCTTTCAGATTTGTAAAATTCACCATTTTCCATACAATCTGGCAAAAATGATTCTCAAAACCTATCACATAAAAACCTTCGGTTGCCAGATGAACTACGCGGATTCTGAGAAGATCGATATGATCCTCCGGTCTGCGGGTTTTCGCAAAGTGATCGATCCGACGAAGGCAGATATCGTCGTGATGAATACGTGTTCCGTCCGTCAAAAGTGAGAAGATCGAGTATTTGGATTTATGAAAGAGATCACCCGGTTTCATAAAAATAATGAGACGGGAAAAATCCCTCTTTTTGGAATCACGGGATGTATGGTACGAAAGTCAGGTTTTGCAAAACGATATCTGAAAACGGAAGACTGAGAAATGATCGATCCTGACTACAAAAGGAAAAATGCTGAAAAGATCACACTTCTCGATTCGTCTGATTCACTCGCGAATTATGATGATGAATTATTTCTCCGTTCTCTACTTATTGATTTCACTTTTCGGATCGAAGAAGTTTCATTTCTTACGAAAATCCTTTCGTTGATCACGGGTGAAGATATATGAAATGATGCGAAGTTTAACGAATATCTTGCCGTTCGTCAGCTTCAAGAAAATCCCTCAAGTGCCAATGTGATCATCCAAACCGGGTGTGATAATTTCTGTACTTTTTGTATCGTTCCACATACTCGTGGTCGTGAGATATCTCGATCGAAAGAAGAAATACTCACAGAAATACGTGACGTGGTTGCGGCGGGTACTCGAGAAATCACGCTTCTCGGTCAAAATGTGAACAGTTATGGAAAAGAAACGCGCGCAAAACTCTGGAATAGTGAGCAACTCACTTGGGAAAATCCAGATGTAAAAACTCCTTTTCGTGAACTGCTCGAAGAGATCGATAAGATACCTGATCTTGATCGTATTCGATTCACTTCGTCGAATCCACATGATATGACACGGGATATTCTCGATGCACACTTCGATCTTCCGAAACTCTGTCCGTATCTGCATTTTGCTCTCCAGTCTGGATCTGATACGATGCTGAAAAAAATGAATCGAAAGCATACGTATACAGACTTCAAGTCACAAGTAGAATATCTGAGATCAAGAGATCCACTTTTTTCTATTTCTACTGATATCATCGTCGGATTTCCAGGAGAAACGGAAGAGCAATTTCAGGAGACGGTCCGAGCGATGGAGGAATGCCAATTTGATTTTGCGTTTATTGCGAGGTATAGTTCTCGCTCTGGGACTATCGCTACCGATCGCTACGAAGATGATATCACTCCAGAAGAGAAAGCCCGACGATGGACGATACTGAACGATATCCTCAGAGAAACCGTGAAAAATCGCAACCAACTTATGGTCGGAAGGGAAGAAGAAATCCTCATCTCTGGAATCGGAAAAGATGATACGATCGTCGGACGAACTCGAAACTGGAAAGAAGTCTATATTCCTCTTTCGGAAGATGTAAAAATCGGAAATATCGTCCGAGTAAAAATCTGAGAAGCGGATGGATGGATACTGAAATGAGAAAAAATATAGAATAAGAAAATAAAAACCCATCACGAGGATGGGTTTCTTTTTTGAGATTGAGGGATTAATATTTATCATGCTCATGTCCTTCTTCAAATACCCACCTGAGAAGTGAAACTACACAATTCAGTAATGCAAATACCAGGCAAATATAGTATCCATAGACCATTGTATCCCCTAGTACCCCAAAATTGTTAATACCGGGATAAATTATGGCGAGGCAACATATAACAAAACAACCAAAAATGAAATTTATGATATCCATGAAACATTCTCCTAAAAAGAAATCCCCTCAACCTGTATAACAGATGTTGGAGATAAAATGATAAGTTTCAGAGGATTCCGAAACTCAAATTTACTCCAGAAATTCTGAGTAAAAAATTATTTTAACTTATTTATTATATTATGCAAGTTTATTGAAAATCCTTTACTGCATAGTGATCGAGATACTTTATTTTCTGTATAAAATTTTCTTGATTTATCCAAAATAATAGGTATATAAAATATCCTATCTAATATATTATCTCTTTCATAGAGAAGAAAAACATGAAAAACTTTTTGAATACAATATCGAAACTTCCCGAGAAACTCACGGGTTCGAGTGAAAAGATCAAGTCTCTTATATCGAAGACTGCCAAATCAGCGATGATGGCGCTCGGGATTTCTACCGCTGCTCATGCTTTACCAGTAGACAATAGTCTTCATATGAAAGGAAATGCTCATGTGGAAAATATACAAAAATCAAGTGTTTCAGTGCATCGTGACTGGATCAAAAATAATAAACAAAATCATGAAGTTACGCATGGTATTCGTCTAGATTCTCATTGAGAGATTAATTTGCATTCTTTTGAAGGAAAGCGAATCGAGTATGATGGGGAGATTTTTGTAATAAAACTTGATCGTCTTTCGGTTAGAAATCATAAGCAATTTCGAGAAGTTATCTATACTTTTCCTCATGGAAATCAACTTATACTGGCAACGACTCCAGAACTCAAAAAATCTAGTTCCAATGGAGTAAGTGATGAAAGCTTTTTGGTAAATCAAATCATACAAAAAGTGCACACCACTCTCAATATAGATAGAAATGTACCTCATGAACCAAAGTCCCCATTTCCAGACAATGCTTATTCAATAGCATTTCGTCCAGAAAGATTCTCAGTCGTGGGTGATGATGAATCTGATGAAAATGAAAAAGAGCCGAATGATCTCAAAAAAAATCCAGGTAATATCATCGATGAATCTTTTGTTCCCAAAACTGAAAATGCTGAACAAATCCAAGTAAAAAATGACGAGTTTTCCGTAAGAAAATTCCCAAGTCCTGCCGAGATATTTGCGAAACGTCGTGCGAGTTCTCCTAAAGAAAAAACTACTTTTTCTATTCCAAAAATTACCGTATCTACTATCCTCAAAGATTTTCAGAAAGATTTTTGAAAATCGTGGGCTATGCTCCAGTATATTCAAACAATTCATAAAGATATTCAACATATTGATTTTCTTGATACTCCACTGAAGCAGAAGTTTGCTCTATTATTTTCCTTTTGGCAGACTACATTTCTTGACTTGGCACAAGGAAATATATCGAATTTTACAGATATAGAAAAAGTTCGAGCACACAAGAAATTGCTCACAGAGTTTGCTACAGAGATATCGATGATCAAATTGAAAATAAATACGCACTATTATCCTCAGAATAAGAAACTTATGTGAGAATTAAACCAGATTTCTAGTGTTATTGAAAAGATTACACAGTTTCTCATTCGTTCAGAACTTGCACTTTTTAGTACGAAGGATTCTAAATAATTCATATGCATATAAGTCTTATCGATGATGAGGTGATTCTTTCTGAGAAAATCACAAAAAAGCTCAGTGCAGCATGATATCACGTGACTGTATATTCTGGATATCAGGACTTTTTGAGTCGTTGATCGATCGATTCTGATCTCTATTTGATAGATATTTCTTTGCAGGATGGAAGCGGATTCGATATTATTCATTTTTTGCGAAAAAATCGATCTTCACTTTCACCGATTCTCATACTTTCTGGGCATAGTGATAGTTCCAATGTTGTCTATGGACTTGAAATCTGAGCTGATGATTATCTGACAAAACCATTTGTACCCGAAGTTCTTCTTGCCAGAATACAAGCACTTTTGCGACGGGCTCCGATCATCAAAAAAGATTTACAAAAAATCTCTTATAAAGATATATATTTTGATTTTACTCAATACGAGGTTTTTCTGGACGATGAAATGATCGAATTGACACGCCAAGAAAAAATGATCCTTGAGATATTTCTCAAAAATCTAGATGCTACCGTCACCCGGCAGCAACTTATAGATGCAGTATGGCGGGAGAGTGATCTATTTGAACTCAAAGATAATGCTATCAACGTCACTCTTTCTCGTCTGAAGAAAAAATTGGGAAAAAATTTCCAACCAGTAACTCTCTATAATCAAGGATATCGACTGGAATCATAGTTTTGTCTTCTCATCATGTAGCCTTCTCCGGGCATATTTTCTATCCAGTGAGATATGCCAAAAGGGCAGAGCGATCTTCTGAGTCGATGTATGGAAACTCCTATTTTTCGAGAAAAATCTCCTTCATAATCTCACCATATTTTTTCAATAAGTTCGGTTTTTTTTATGATTTTTTCTGGAGATTTGAGGAAAAGAAGGAGTATATGTTTTGATTTTTTTGAGAGAAAGATGGGGATATTTCCATATAAAAATGTATGACTTTCAGAGTTGTATACAATTTCATAGTATGTATATATCCCTTGTTCACATCTTTTCTCTTGTTTTCTGGAATGAAAAATATGCAGAACTCGAACTTCAAGTTCTTTCAAACGCACCGGTTTTATGATATAGTCCGTCACTCCTGAGAAAAATGCTTTTTGTATCGCATCAATATCATTTTTTCCTGAAAATACAATAATCGGAATGTTTGGATTTTTCTCGTGAATTCGATCGATGATTTCATATCCGTGATCTCGTCTTGTGTATGGTGGAATTTCGAGATCAACCAAAATCACATCATAGATTTCGATATTTGTGTAAATATCCGTAAATGTACTCATACAGTGTACGGTCGATATGAGATTGATGTAGTCGATTTTCCGAAACGCAGAAACCATTTTTTCACAGAGAAATACATCGTCTTCAATGATGAGGATATTCATAGTGACAATAAGAAATGAAATCCTAATAATCAAGAGGAAGCGATATCTCAAAATTCGCTCATCAGAGTTTTTTGGATATTTTTCCCTCTATAATTCCTCCGTGCATATTTATAATAACCTTACAGAGATAGAGACCGAGTCAGAGTCCAGCAGTTCCTCCTCATCCTGTTTGATATCGATCGAAGACTTCTTCCGGTTTTATACCAGAAAAACCAAGTCCATTGTCTTCTATTGAGAGAAAGAATCTCTTTTCTTTTTCGTACGCTGTGACGATTATTTTTGGATTTTTCGTATTTCCAAATTGCTTTTGAGCATTCGATACGATATTTCCAAAGATTTGTTGGAACTGTATTCTGTCTATTTTTATGAATCTGACTTGTTCAGAAATATGGATTTCAAAAATGATTTTTGGATATATTTTTTCAAATATTTTAAATTCTTGTTCTATAAAGTCTTTCATATCGATGCGTTCTCGAAAGAGTGTTATAGAGCGAGTATCATAGTATTGAACAGAAAAAAGCTTGTTCATAAGATCTCAAATCTTCACGAGTTGATCCTGTAATAACTGAACTTCTTCCATCACTTCTTTGGATTGTATACTTTCGTCTCGTATATCATCGATGATGCTGTCCGCTTGGAAAATCGCACTCGAAATGGGTGTTTTTATCTCGTGAGAAATCATTCCGATAAATTCCTTTTGTTTATTGATCAGGTCATTAAATTCGATGGTTTTTTCATCGACTTTTTTATCAAGATTGATCGAAAGATCTTCGATTTTTTGATACATTTCTATATATTTGAGATGAAGACCGAGAAAAAATGTAAATTCTCTGAGAATTTTTATTTCTTTGGCAGTATAAAATTCACCAAAAGGTTTATTGCCAAGAAAAAATACTCATATATTTTTCTTATTGGTATCTAAAAGTGGAAGACTGAGAAATATATTTTTGGGCGTTTCTGAGAGGATTTTCTTCGTATCAAAAAATTCTCGATTTTTCTCTAAAAAGACGATATCATTGATAAATACTTTCTCACTGTCTTTGGATTCAAAATAGCATTTATATTCAGAAGTTTCATCAGTTTGATATTCATAGAGAAGACATTCTTTTACTTTAATAATCTTCCAAAGTTCCTTTTCTAGATATACATTCAATTCTTTCTTATCAGTAATATTTATAATATGTTCTGAGAGGATTTCGAGAGATCTTTTTAGGTTTCATCATTCGCTTCTTCAGAGGATTTTTTTATAGAGAAATTGGTGAATTCACTGATAGAGAAGAATACCAATAATGATACTCAAAAGGCTAAAAGAATTATCCCATTGCCAATAACTTCCATTTCATATTTTTCCTGGATATTCTCGAAAAAATAAAATACAAATCATCACGATTCATATAGATATGATTACGACGAGTGATCTTCATATCCCGTAACCAAGAGAAGTGAAATAATATCTACGGAACGTGAAGTATGAAAAAATACTGAAAAATAAAAACAAGAAAACAATTTCTTTTTCGAGTATCCATATACCATAGTAGGGAAGTACAACTTGGAGAAAAATTAATGAGAATAAGAATACGAAGGTGGCAAAAATCATATTTTTGATCCGGATTTTCGAAAGCCCCGTTTGTTTTTTTATTTGCTTATATGAATAGAAGATAAACAAACATAAAAATGTTCCATAAAGAAATATGTTCATGAGATAACAAGATCCGTAGACTTCTCTGTAGACGGCTTTCGCTGAATCATAACCGAGTCATCATATGATGAGCGGAGTTCCTATATAGAGAAATGCTAAAAACAGATAACCAATAAGAACATAAGAAATTTCTTTTTTGTGTATTTTTCCTGATGCAGAATGGAAATATTTGAGTGCAAAAAGTAAGCTATAAACACTCAAAATCCCTGTGATAAAATCGATACGTGAGAGATAAAGAAGGATTGAAGGACTTCCAATTCCTGAAAAAAATACGTAATAAAGTGTATACCAGAGTGATGCAAAAATCGTAAAAAGAAAGAAGAAAAAACCAGAAGTATTTCGATATTGTGAGAATATTTTTTGTCCGATAAAAAGTGATCAGAATATGGATATACCATAAAAAATACTGTAAAAATCCATGAAAGAAGAAGAAATGATATCTATATTCTATCGGAACTTTCTACAAAAACAATCCGATCTATTATCTGATTTTTTGTATATATTCTCTCAGTCATCCTGAGAAAATTTTTTCGAAAATTTCCACTGGTTTTTGAAAAAGTAAAAGTCTACTTTCATAATTTTTTCCAGTGTTTTGAAGATATTTTTCTTCTAATTGGAGCGAGGTTGCACCGATTTTGGTAAATATTTTATACGTAGCATTGTTTTTATCAACTTCCATAATTCCTGGGATTTCTCGATATTTGTCTGGAATATTTCTAAAAAGTCACTGAAAAAAATCAAAGAATGCAAATGGATTGCCATATCCTTCCTGAAAACCGATCGCTGCAAAACAAATCAAAAAATCATTTTTCTGAGTTAGGATTTGATCTATATTTTTGCGAATGTTTTCGATTCCTATTTTTTCATAGTGCCATGCGAACTCTTTTTCATATATATTTTCGAGACTATCGACATAATACATCCCAATACCATGCAATGAGTTTTCTTTATCATGAGCAATTTTTATATAACTGTAGACACTTTTTGTGATTTTTTCTTGGAGTTCTCTCGCATGTTTTCCCCCGTATATAAATTCTGTATTTCCACTACATTTTGGACATTCTATATTTTCTATTCACTTGATATTCAGAATATCAACTATTTTTTGCTTATAGAGTTCTTTTGGGAGTGATCAAAATACATCTTGCTTTGAAGATATATTTTGACAGCTTTGGCAGATCGTCATTTCTCAGAGTGAAGTTGCCCACATATCTTGTAGGAGATTTTGTATTTCTTGAATTATCTCCACAGAAATCGATCCTGGAGATAATATTGTAGTTTTTTGATTTCTTGAAATATTTTCCATAGGATTGCTTATAATAACCAATATACCCTACTGAGTGTGTATTACATTTTGTTTACAGATGAATCAGAACTTTCTCGTATTTTTAAAATTCTTATTTATAATCACTTATAGTTTTTCCTAAAAAATTGCATTTTCCTAAAAAATACTTATCCTTCCGTCACTCTATATCTTAATCTCAAAGAACCATGGATTTCAAACAAGCACAAGAAATGATGAAGCTCCAGCAGCAAGCACAAAAAATACAGGAAGAACTTTCAAATACGCATATCGAAGCGGAAGTCGACGGTGTTGTTGTAACAATAGATGGTCAACTTAAAGTAGTTTCTACTGTCATCGAGGATACATCGATATTAAAAGATCAGAAAAAAATAGAAAAAGCAATTACTGATGCGATCAACAAAGGTATGAAAAAAGCTCAAGAAATCGCTGCTGATCGTATGAAATGAGTGATGAGTCAGATGGGCCTCAATATGCCTGGAATGTAAGAAAAATTCCTAACTCGAACTTTTTGTTTTTGGGTACTTCTCAAAACATTGAACTAACAATTATCCTAAATTCTTCATTATGTCGAATCCTCAAATACTTCTCAGCACGAATCATGGTGATATCGTACTCGAACTTTTTCCTGAAGCCGCTCCAAAAACGGTGGAAAACTTCGTAGGTCTTACAGAAAAATGATATTATGATGGAATTATTTTTCACCGTGTGATCCGTGATTTTATGATCCAAGGAGGTGACCCAACAGGGACAGGAATGGGTGGAAAAAGTCTCTGGTTTAAGAGCTTTGAAGATGAGTTTCTCAATAAAACCCTCACACATAAAAAATGAGTTCTTTCTATGGCAAATGCTGGAAGAAATACGAATGGATCACAGTTTTTCATAGTTACTGCTGAAGATGCTTCATTTCTCGATGGAAAACATACGATTTTCGGTCATGTGGTCAGTGGACTGGATATCGTCGAACAGATCGAGCGACTTCCGACTGATCGCAATGATCGCCCACAACTGGAAGTGAAGATAGAAAAAGCAACGGTGATCGCAAAATAAAATAGATCTGAAGATAAAAAATAAGCACTTTTATAAGTGCTTATTTTTTTGTATGAATAAATTCTAATTTGGATTTCCACAAGAGGCATTAAAGTTTGGTCTTATCATGTTCGCTCCGCCATTGCTCGATTTCCAATCAAAACTATTACAATTTGTCAGACTTGATACATCCCACCCAGAGAGATCCTGAGGATTTGCGAGCCCAGATCTCCCAAAAGGACGAGCTCACCCAAACATACCACTCATGTCTTTTATATTTCTCGTCTTTGATCCCCAATTGAGTGGATTTCCTCAATTGTTGAAGTTACCAACACCATAGAACATTCAACCCATAGACGTTACACTAGTCAGATCCCATCCAGATATATCTTGATTAAAGCTCGGTGATCACCAAAACATATAGGTCATACTTGTTACATTTCTCGTCTTTGATCCCCAATTGAGTGGATGTCCTCAGTTATTAAAATTTCCTGCCCATGAAGAAAGCATAAAGCTCATATTGGTCACACTACTTACATCCCAACCAGATATATCTTGATTAAAGAGTCTTGCATCGCCAAACATGTCTGCCATATTGGTCACACTACTTACATCCCAACCAGATATATCTTGATTAAATGTACTGGAACTATTGTTTGGGCACTGCCATCAACCATTGTATACACTGCAACCAAACATATAGCTCATATCTGTCACTTTACTTACATTCCAGTTTCATATTGGTTGATTAAAATTCCCTGCATACGCAAACATGCTTCCCATATCTGTCACTTTACTTACATTCCAGTTTCATATTGGTTGATTGAAGATACTCGCAGTATTAAACATCCCATCCATATTCGTCACATTTCCCACATTCCATCCAGATATATCCTGATTAAAGTTACTCGCACCATTGAACATACTTCCCATATTCGTCACATTGCTTGTTTTATTTCCCCAATTCAGAGCGACTCATCAGTTATTAAAGGTGGCTCATTGAAACATACTTCCCATATTCGTCACATTTCCCACATTCCATCCAGATATATCCTGATTAAATGATGAAGTTTGGAATAGGCTATTCATATTCTTTACCAGGCTCATATTCCATAAATTTATATTTGGATCATTGAACTTTGCTGTACCCATAAAGGCTCATTGTAGGCTTGTGAGATTAGTCAGATCTGGAGGAGTACTTGGTATGGATGTTAAATTTGGGGCATATCGAAACATATTTTGCATACTCGTCCACTTCATCCCTCACCAGTCATCTACACTGAGCATATTATAGGTATTATCAGGGTAACTATATCAGTTTTGTGTATAGAATGATTGTAAGTTCCCAAATATCTTTATCTGATAATTTCCAAGAGTTCCATAGGAATGTGTATAACTTCCTCAAGAAGTTCCTGTTTGTTGAGCAGTTCCATCTCCCCAATTGATCATCACATTTCCAGAAGAGGTGATTCAAAATTGTACGCTCTGTCCAATCCAGATAATTCACCATGTGCTCTTAAAACTCGGTGGCTCGACTACCCACTGAGCATAGGCAGTTGTATCTGCATTGATGATAGTACTGGTAGTGATACCAGTTCCTCATGTTGGTGTGGTATACCATCCAGTGAAACTGTAGCCACTCATCGTTGGTGCAGTCGGGAGTGTTCAGATTGCTGTTCCTGATGGAACCATCATGCTTGTCGGTGTTTGTCCACTTCCACCATTTCCATCGAAGTTCACAGTATAGGCACGAGGAGCACTACAACTCGCATTGGTTCATCCATCTGTTCCAAAACATTTCCAAGTATAACTTCCTGTTCCATTGACGATTGTACTTGGTACACCATTTCCACAGAGATTGATCGTCGGGCTTGTGGTGGTGATGACATTATTTGCTCATCCACATGTTCCATTTGTAGGTGTGAGTGGAGGTGGGGGTCATCCGAGATCGACTCCTGTCCAGCCTCCAGTTCCACTTGAACCACTTCATGAGAGAGGATTTCATCCAGCAAGTACTGCCAGATACATCGTACCTGCACCTTTTTTCATTCCTATAAAGGCATTATAGTATCCAAGCGGACTCAGATTTCCAGTAAATCAGAGAGTAGATCCTGTATAGTTTCCTCCATTTGACATTTCCATTTTGGACATCATGAGCATGAGGTAGCCATTACTTCCGTATGCATAGAGTCCATTTTTTCCACAACCTTCATCGTAGCTTACACCGCTCGGACTTACCAGAGTTTTCTTGAGATAATTCGCCTGTATCAGGAGATCTGCTGGATAACATCCATCGATAGTTCCTGGTGGAAAGTATCCTTGGACGGTTGAGTAGACAAAAAGCGCTTTTGTAATGTCCGTTACATTTACGAGTCGGCTCGCGTCGCGGCCTTTTTTGAGATATCATGATCCAGCTATGCTCAGTGCTGTCGCCAATATTCCTATGATCGTTATGACGATCATGATTTCTGCGAGCGTAAATCATGATTTATATTTTCCTAAAAGCATTTCCAAAAGTGTTATCGTTTTCTTTTAGAATAGCAGATAGACGAGTGTTTTGCAAATATTCCACTGAACTTCTTATTTCTTTGTTTTCTTTTTTGAAATGGGCATATGGGCAAGGGTGAGGTTTACTATATTTTTCAGTTCTTCAGTATTTTCGACCCAGTCTGGATTCACGGGTGCTGTATTTTTACTTCCTGGATATGCCTTTGTTTCCGTATCTTCGAAAAAATGAATCGTCTCTGGAGTAGTTTTCAAAAAAAGAGTATTGTCGCATGCAAGTGCAAACATCTTTTCTCCTTCGTAGATTCCATATTCTCAGAACATCGCTTTTGCTTGAAGGTTCGGGAGAAATGAAAGAGAATCCAGAAAAAATGAGAGAGCTGTTTTAGAAGTGGACATTCTTTTCAGGGTTATAGATTTTTATAAATTCTCTTACATTTGGAAATACACTGCTATTTTCTACTTCTTTTCTCGAGAAAAATCTAATTTCTTGACACTCATCTGATGCTACAAAATCGAAATTCTTTACGTTTACTCTATAGAAAATATTCGCAATAGGCTTTTCACTCAAGCTTTTTGCTGTGAGAAAATAACTTGGTATTTCATCGATCCAAAGAGTTTCCAGTGACATTTCTTCTTGGAGTTCTCTTTGTATACATGTCTGTATACTTTCACCTTCGTCGAGTCATCCACCTGGAAAATCCCAGAAATTATTGCTTTCTTTTATAAGGAGAAACTTTCACTCCTCATTTGTGATGAGTGCTTTTCCTGAGATTCTATAAAAACAAGGAGGGAGATTTTGCATAAAGAGGAGATTATGTATTGTGTATATTTTTCGATTCGTCTTCTTCGAGGATTCAATCATGTTGGAGATCGACCATTTCTTTATATTCTTTCGATATCGTATAGAGTTCACGGTGATTTCCAGAGGCGATGATTTTTCATTTTTCCATCAGATAGATCACATCTGCACTCATGATCGTCGAGAGACGATGAGCGATGATGATACTCGTGCGACCTTCCATAAGATGATCGAATGCTTGTTGTACGAGTTTTTCGGTTTTTGTATCGAGTGCACTGGTAGCCTCATCAAGTATGAGTATCTCAGGATTAGCAAGTATCGCACGAGCGATAGAAATGCGCTGCTTTTCTCATCCAGATAGTTTGAGTCCTCGTTCACCGACTTCGGTTTCCCATTTATCTGGAAGAGAATCTATAAAATCATAGATATTTGCTTTTTTACAGGCACTAATAAGATCTTTTTCAGTGATATTATCACGGATGTATTCGAGATTATGCTTGATCGTTTCATTAAAAAGTGTTGTATCCTGAAACACGGCTGCAAATTTTTGTCGGTAACTCTCGAGACTATAATCATAGATATCTACACCATCCATAAGTATCTCCCCTGAGCTCGGCTCATAAAAACGCATCAAAATCTGGATGATTGTCGACTTTCCACTTCCTGTATGTCCTACGAGTGCGATTCTCTGTCATTTTTTTATCTCAAAATCAATTTCTGAGAGAATTTCCCTTTCGGTTGACGGATATGAAAAAGATATATTCTGAAAGGTGACTGTATTTTTTATTTTTTTGAGAATTTTCGTTCCAGAGTCTTTTTCATCGTCCATAGCAAAAAGTAATTCCACTTTTTCGTAGTGAGCAATATTTACCATCATATTTTGGTACGCTTCAAAAACGGAAAAAATAGGACCATAGACTCTGTCAGCAAAGGCTATAAAAAATAACAGTGTTCCGAGTGAGATCGATCACAAATATATTTCGATGATTCAAAAAGAAAGGATAAAAACCTTCGCTATAAATACAAATGCCTGTCCAAAAGTATTGAATCCGATCCAGAGTTTTCGAATCCTGTTTTGCTCGATACTTGCTTTTTCGAGCCGATCTGAGAGTATATTTATCTCATTTTCATTTCGTGCAAATATTCGCATAACGTTCAAGTTGCTGAAGCTGTCTCCTATGCGTCCAAAAACTTTATCCCAATGTTTATTTGCGATACGTTGCGTCGCGTGAGCCTTTTTCCCTATAGATACAATTCACCAAATGCTCAATGGAAACAGAAAAAGACTGATGACTGTCATGAGTGGGTTGATACAGATTCACATAATAATGAGGCATGTCGCGATAATAATCTGAGGAATCACTCGCAGAAGGAGATTATCTCACGCTTGCCAGACCGCTTCTGCTCAACGGTCGATGAGTTTTTGTTTTTCTCCAGCTTGTACCCCGAGATGATAGTCGATCGGAAGTGAGAGCATCTTTTTCATCGAAGCCATCAAAAAATTGGACCAATCAGCATGTTGATAAGTCAGAAGTGTTAGTGAAAAAATATAACGTATTCCCATGGATGCAAATGAGAGGAGTATCCATCATCCGATGATATAGAGAAGTTTTTTTGGAATAGTGATCGTCGGATGCGTGAGTTCTCATTGGAGAATGTCCATGAGTACCTTATAAAAATATGGTTCACTTACGATCGTCCCGATATAGATGAACATAAGTAATCCTATTTTCCATTTATGTTTCTTTACTTCATGAAGATGTGAAAAAATCGACTTGAGTGTCTTTGATTTTGATACTTGGTTCTCAGTTGTGTTTTTATCCATATGACATGATAGTAGATATTATCTGGGAAAGATCGCGTATGTTTTCTTGTTCCAATAATATATCTCCTCATTTTTCATATTCGAGTGCGTTATGATATTGATGATTACTGGCTGCAAAGGGAAGTGGTATGATGATTTTTTTGACTCAAAATGTATCAATCTCGGCAAGTGTTGTTGCACTTCATCGTGTTATAGAAAGATCGGTTTTCGAAAGAAGGGAAGCAATATTTGCTTGTGCAATCCACTCGATCGCTTGAAAATTTTCCATGTTCTCGAATTCCTTTTTGAGAGAAGCATTGAGCTTTCAGAGACTGATGATCCATTCGAAATCGCGATGATTCGCAAATTGTTTTCGGATCTCTGAAAAGATGATCTTCGATCACTGACTTCCACAGATCACAAGTATATGTGGAAGCTTCGTTTTCCAGGATATAGAATATGTTTCTGAGTGTATTTTTTCTGTGTTTGTGAATATTGGATGGATGATTTGTCAGACGACGATGGTTTTCCCTTTTTTGAAATATGATTCTGTTTTTTGAAAGCCAAGAAATATTCGATTCGAAATCATACTAAGAATCCGATTAGATCTCCCAGGAATCGTATCAGATTCGTGTATATAAAGGTCTATATTCATCGTCCATGCAGCGAAACCAACAGCCACTGATCCAGGTCCACCTTTTGAAAAAATACAGATTTTTGAATGAGTATTTTCCTTTATTTGTCTGATTATTCTACTTGTTGCGAATATTCATTTTATGAGAATAATAGGGTAAAGAAGCATCTGAAAGGACCTTGTACTCGAAAGTTTCAGTGTTGGAATAGAAAAAAAAGTGATTCCTTCTTCTTTTGCATTTTTTTCCTCAGCTGACGGGTTTCCTCATATCCATACAAAATCTCACTTTGTAAAAATATCTTTCTGAATGAGATTTTCTACGAGGGAAACAATCGGTTGGATATGTCCGCCGGTTCCACCTCATACAAGGATGATTTTTTTATATTGCGAAAGTTCTTCTATTATTTTTTGATCCATGATAGGTATTAAAAACTATTCATCATCGCCTTCATCTCCCATAATTCGATCGAGCATTTCTATATAAAAATCCCATGTTTCGATATTTGGCTTCATACCGAGGATCTCATCGACCTCAAACCAACCATATTCGAAGATTTCTTCCACTTGTGTTTCTTCTATCTCCTCATCGGTTTCCATGAGAAATATATACTCTGTTCGAGATTTATCTTTTCATTTTTCATCTGTGTATTTGAGTTCATAGTTGGCAATAGGAAGAGCAAACTGTATGAGTTTTTTCCCTTTATGATGAAGGATTTCTTCAGTATCAATGTCGAAAAATCTCGCTTCGAGTGAAAACTCTTCTTGAAGTTCACGATTCATAGCTTCATTTAGGGTTTCTCCTGCTTCGACATGACCTCCAGGAAGTACCCAAGGAGCATTTTCTTTATGTCGAGTCATGAGAACTTCACCATTCTGGTTAAAAACAAAAGCACGAACGACGGTTTTTTGAGACATATTTTGAAAATTAAATATAAAATCTTAGTCTCAGTGTAGTTAAAAAGTCTATAAAAACAAGATTCAATAGCTCTTGATAGTGTTTATTATTGAATTTGGTATTTTCCCATCTCATCCAGACGTATATGCCCGTTTATTTCGAGCATCGAAAGTGTGATAAGAATATCAGACATCACGTAGAGCGTATTTTTTGAGATTTCATCAGTTGTTTTATGTCCATCTACTATACTTTGGTAGATTGCTTTTTCTTTTTCATTTTCGAATTTGGGTCTTTCTTTGATTATCGGAGTCATTCCTTCACCGATTCCAGAAAGATCAAAATATTCTTCTAAAATATCTCCTGTACAGCGTGTACACTTAGCTTGTCCGCTGGCTATGAGCATATTGGTTCCTTCGCTCGTTGCTCGGTCGATATCACCCGGGATCGCGAATACGTCGCGTCCATGTTCGAGTGCGAGTTGGGCGGTGATAAGGGTGCCACTCGAAAGTGCCGCTTCTGGTATGATGATCCCACATGCGAGTCCTGCGACTATCTCATTCCTGATAGGAAAATTGTAGACTTCTGGTCCTGTACCAAGGGGGAAGTGAGAAATGATGGCTCCGCCTTTTTGTATTATTTCTTCAAAAAGTGTTTTGTTACTCGCTGGATAGGCTCGATCGATCCCAGTTCCGAGAACAGCGATTGTATAGCCACTATTTTTCAGGGTTATTTCGTGGCTTATAGTATCGACTCCCGCTGCCCCTCCGCTGATGATACCTATTCCTGACTTCACAAGATCGGGGATCAGTTTTTCTAGAATTCTTTTTGCATACGGTGTATTTTTCCGTGATCCCACGATTCCGATCATCTTTTTTTCTGGAAGAAAATTTCCACGAACAAAGAAGAAAAAAGGTGCATGGCCTATATTTTTCAGAAGAGCTGGATAGCGTTCGTCATACCAGTAGATAATATCTACTGCTTTTTCGGAAAGCCATTTTTCTTGTTTTTCTTCATCTACTTCCTGTGCTTTTTTCTGTATTTTTTCTTGTCTTTCCTCTGTTGTTGGGATTTTTAGAGTTCCATCAAGCAGAGATTTCCATACAGAAATCGGATCAAATTGATCCTCATCTGCAAATATTTTTTTGAGATCTGTATGCGTACATCCAGCACTTTGTAGATGGACGAGCGCGAGAGTATTTTTATCGAACATATCGGTGTTTAAAGAAAAAATTCAGTGCCAGAGTCGGATCTTCATCCGTAACTATATCCATCACAGAAATACCATTTTTCTTCAGAAATATTTGTACGTTTTGTTTCATATCTCAAAATGTTTCTTTATATTTTTCAGTTTGTATTTTTTTGGAGTCTAGAAGTGTGTTTTCATCTTGCGGATCGATCTCAAAATGGTGAAAAAGATGCAGGAGAATCACATCATTTTGCTTGGTATATTTAGTAAGTTCGCTCAGTGATTTTTCTTCGAGTGCTCATGATACGACGAGTATGATCGATTTTTTTGGTTGTATTTTTTCTAGATTGCTTCTATCGCCGTCGATATCAAGTATATAGAGTGGAAAACGAAAAAACTCACTACTTTTTTTTATAGAGTGTAAGAGACTTTTGGTAAAATCTATTTTCGAAATCGGATATTTTTCCGTACAGAAATCCCATCCATTTTTTTCGAGTGTACAAAAAAATACAGGTGTTGAACCTTCCGCTTCATGTTCTTTTGTGAAAATCCTTTCACTGCTGGTACTTTTTTTCCATGCGATATTTCTCGCATCATCATCGAAGTTAAAATTTCTAATTCCCCTTATTTCTATGCTTTTTCCAGAAAATGTGTCTATGTTTTCTCATCCAGAAAGGATTTTTTTATATTTTGAACGAAAATGTATCAGAGAAGACATAACGAGAAATTATGGAACAAGGAAAAGTCATCATCGTGAGAAGATATCTTTTTGATCTTTTGATAAAATAGTCGGAAAAATAATATCACAAGATCTGACGAGCGCTCGGACTTCCACACTATTGTCGCATGGACAGGTCGTACACACTGGACTGGCTATGATCAAGCCATCGGTTTTTGCTTTTCATGCGAGACAGAGGTTCTCTGTCAGTCCTGAAATCAGGGGTATATCGAGGGTTGTAGTACTCTCTTTTCATGAGAGTTTTTCCTCGATTTGATTACTATAATTTTGTATACTTACGATTGGACATCATTTGTTATTCTCATCTCATTTTACCATTGGACATATATCCTGATTATCCTGAATTCCATCGTGATCACTGTCTCTTTCTCCAGAAATACTCACAACGATATTTGATTGAACTGTATTTCCTGATGTATTTACTACCGTAAGTGTCACTGCATATGTACCTGCTTCTGTATATGTATGCTTCGTATTTCCAGAAACACTACTCTGTATTCCATCTCAAAAGTTCCAGGTATATTTTGATTTTTGGTCACTTCCAGAATCCCCAAGTGAGAATGAAACTGGATTTCCTATTCATGTACTTGTAGGATCAGCGATGATCGAGAGAGGCATTCCACCGTCTTTTTCGTTCGGACAGCTTATGTGTATCGTATTTGAACTCGTACTGACCCTTGTTCCATCCTCATTGAGGATATTTACATTATTGAGCCAATCTCAACATGTGAGATTGCTGAGAGGAAATGTATTTCCAGTTCCAGTTTTTATTTCTTTTGTTGTTGGATTGGTGACTGCCCATTGTTCACTCCAATTTCCAGATATGCTCACAACTTCGAGTATATCTGTGGAGTTTTGAGAAAATACAGATGTGTTTAAAATATTTCCATTTTTGTCTTTTGTGACTATTTGAGAAGGAATAGAATTTATATTATTGTCTGGTGCACACTGATTATAGGTCAGTATTTTTTGCGCCATAAGCGCGTATTCTGCTCGTGTGATCGGCGCGTCTGAATTTATTTTATTGCCTGCTCCGAGAGTCAAAATTCCTGCTGCGATTCATTTTTCTGCATATCATTGCCAATAAGAACTCACATCAGATATATTTATTGTTTTTTGAAATCCAGTATTCATTGTATCATTCCAGAGATTCGCCTGACGCAAAAGCATCGCTGCTGATTCGATACGTGAAGTTTGATTATTTGGACAGAAGGCAGCGGTCGAAAAACTACTTCCATCCTGGCAGGATGCTTTTCCTGTAGCATCTGGCATGTATCCTTGTATGATATTTTTCGTTCCCGCGGAAGAAATACAATAATAATATGGATCTTGTTTCGTGAGGTCTATAAAAGGTGAAGTCTGATATTTAATAATGTCATCTATAGACGGAGTCAAACATTTCTCACAACTCACACTCATAGAAAGTCCGACAAACGCATCTCGATTAATCGGTTTTTCTGGATGAAATAAGTGTGATCCATCGTCAGAAATAATTCCTGCATCGAATAGATTTTTCACAGCGCTATAGTCGGAATCTGTTGTTTTCACATCAGTAAAAGGAAAATCAGTCGCAAAAATCTCTCCAAAAGAAAGAAGAAAAATAATTCCTGTGAATGCGATACGAAGGACTCAAAACATATTTCTTATTCTAGAGAGAAAGATCGAAAAATCAAAGAAAATACATACTCAGTCTAAAATATATTTGCTAAAAAATTTTTATTATTTACTATATATGAAATATCTAATTTTATTTATGAAAAATACTTTTTCTAACAAGAATAGTTCCGTTGATTTCTGAGTACTTGAAAAAATCTTGAAGCATTCTATATTTCAAGATTTTCCTATCACTGATGACCTCAAAAAACGTTTCGAACTTCTTTCTATGTATATGCAAGAAGAGCTCGTTCTATTTTTCAAAGATTCCAAAAAACAAATTTCATTGACTTCATTTCATGAGGAAAAGATGATCAAAAATATTCAAAATGAGCTTGATCGTGTTTTCTCTATTTTGGAAAAACTTGCACCTTACAATTTTATTCCTAAAAATTCTTTACGAAATGCTCTCGCTTCTGAGAGTCATTATTTGATTCTCTTGGCACAGATAAAATCGCAAGATGTTTTATTTTTCGAACATTTCTATATAGAAATAGCTCAGAGATATTGAACAGATATTTCTGTTTTGAAATTCTTTTTAGATCAAAATGAGATTCTGCCTTTGGTATTGGGGTGAGAAATTCAATTTGTATGAAAAAATTTTCAGGCAGTACGTTTCCAAGCACGTTCTGCTGAATGAAAAAATGGTCAGTTTTATTATGATATTCGTAATAAAGAATATAAGAAATTTGAGGCTAGTGATGCAAATTTATCTCCAGAAAATTCTCATGAAGCATATCTTGCTGATCTCAACAATGAATAATTTTTATTCAGTTCTGAGTGCATCGATCGGTTTCATTTTGGCGGCTTTGTAGGCAGGAAAAATCCCGAAAAATAATCCAACTCCAATAGAAAAAGAGAGTGCAAGTAGTATGTGTCAGCTTGTGATTTTTGCTGAGATCGTTGTTACAAAATGGTTGATCAGTCAGACGATCCCATAAGAAAGGATGATTCCGACACATCCACCAAAAACTGTCAAAATAACTGATTCCACGAGAAATTGCTCTATGATGTCCTTACTCTTGGCTCATATCGCTTTTCTGATACCGATTTCTTTTGTACGTTCAGAAACCGTCACGAGAAGGATATTCATAACTCCGATTCCTCATACAATGAGAGATATTGCCGCGATACCAGCAAGAAAAGCTTTCAGTATATCTGTGACTCCACTCGCACTATCGAGAAGATCTGCTTGATTTTGTATTTGGAAATTTTCTGTGTCGGTTGTTTTTCCGAGTGCCTTGAGGAGAGTTTCTTCTATATCTGCTTGGACGCTGTCCATAGCTTCTGGACTGATAACACTCACATATATATCAGATAAATACGGAGAACCACTTATTGTGATCTGTGCTGTGGTGATCGGTATATAGATAACATTGTCATTATTTCCGGTAGTCGCGGTTACTCCGATCACGGTAAAAAGAGAAGTTCCTATGCGTATCGTTTTTCCGAGAGGATCTCCATCTGGAAAAAGAGTACTGACGACGGTTGGCCCCAGAACGGCTACCTTGTCACGAGCGGTTGTGTTTGCATTGGATATGAACATTCCTTGATCGATCGAAACATTTTTTACGGTTTCATAAGCTGGAGTCACTCCATGGATGCTCGCACTTGTATTTGCACTTCCATAGACCACTTGCTTGGTTCCATCTATATTTGGTGCAACTCCTGTTACTCAGCTCATTGTACCAATGAGATCCGCATGTTCCATCGTAAATACATTTCTATTGGATCCGCCGATCGCTCGGACGTTTCCAGAGTTTTTTCCGCCAGGAGTGATCGTGAGGAGATTGGTTCCGAGTGCTTGGATTTTTCCAAGAATACTTGACTGTGCTCACTCTCAAACCGCGAGAAGAACGACTACAGAAAATACACCGATAATAATTCCAAGTGACGAAAGCCCTGCTCGCATTTTGCTCGCGAGCATATCTCTGATGGCGGTTTTTCCGGTACGTAGAAGGTTCATCGAAGAGGGAAGTGAAGATTAATAGTTGTTTTGTGTTTCGAAATGGTATTATTCGCTGATATTTCCATCCAAAATATGGATCACTCGTTTTGCTTTTTCAGCTACATATGCATCGTGTGTTATGAGGATGATGGTTCGTCATTCTTCATTCAGTGATCGAAAAATCTCGAGTACTTCCGCACCTGTTTTGGAATCTAGGGCTCATGTTGGTTCATCGGCGAGGAGTACCGATGGAGATCATGCGATCGCACGAGCAATGGCAACACGCTGTTGTTGTCATCCGGAAAGTTGGCTCGGTTTGTTTTCGTATTTTTCACTGAGACCGACGCGTGCGAGGGCTTTTTTCGCGAGTCGTTCACACTCAACTCGAGGAATTCTCTGATATTCGAGTGGAAGCATGACTTGTTCCATCGCTGAGAGTCGTGGTATCAGATTGTACCCTTGGAATATAAATCCGATTTTTTTCCCACGAAATTCAGCCTCATCATCATCAGTGAGTTTTTTTGTATTCACACCGTCCAGTAGATATTCTCCACTTGTCGGTTTATCGAGGAGTCCGATGGTGTTCATGAGTGTGGATTTTCCACTTCCAGATGGTCACATGATAGCTACAAATTCACCTTCATTGATCGTGAGATTGATTCACTTGAGTATTCTGAGGGTGTCTCCACCGATTTGATATTCACGGATGATGTCTTTGAGAACCAACATAAAAAATAGAAAAAAATCTGAAACATTAGTTTCCACCACGACCCCCACCTCCGCCTCCAAATCCACCTCCGCCTCCAAAATTTCATCCTCATCCTCCACCTCAGAGTCCACCAAGTCCAAATGTCGTTGCTCGAGCAGCTCCACTTCCCGTTCATCCCGTTCTTTGAGGAGTTTGTATTTTTAAGTGTTGTCCGAGAGTCACTCATGAGAGGACTTCTATATCTGCATCATCTGTTACTCAGAGTGTGACATTTGTTTTTATTGTCGGAGCATTTGGAGAAGTGCCATTCATGACTTCCACATACGTTTCTCCACTTGCTGTTTTTACTGTATTACTCGGTATAAGAAGCACATTTTCCTTTTCCGCGACGATAATCTCTACCGTCGCACTCATCGAATCAAAGATCGGGTCTTTCATTTCTGGAAGGAGGATCTTCGCTGTATAAGAAACAACATTCGATGTTTCTGTAGGGTTTGTACTTACTGATGAAACCACTCCACTATAAGAACTATTTGCATAGGCATCGAGACTGATATTTGCCTGCATTCCAGTTTTTATTTTTATGATATCGACTTGATCGAGTGAGACGTCGATCTCATATCCTCCAGTTGTATCAACAGAAACCGTATCTGTATCGAGAGCGGTATCACCAACCGTCCATGGAATATCTTTGATCGTTCCATCAAAACTTGCATGGATTTGATAGTCTGAAAGAGCAAGTTCAGCTTTTTGAAGAGAAATTTCTGCTGATTGGACGCTATTTCTTGCGGCTGCTATATCCGTACTTTCTGCTCATTTTACGGTATCATTATAGCTGGATTGATTGAGTTTGATCGTGTCATTTTGTGTGGATATATCTTGTTTTGCTGAGACGAGCTTGATCTCATAATCTTTTTTTGTTTGTTCGAGATCTGCCTGGGCATTTTTGAGATCATTCGTTGCACTGGTCACAGCTGTTTGTTTCGTAGCAATATCATTTTTATCTGAAAGTGCTGTGAGGCTATCGTTTCCATAGTTTTTGAGAGTTGCGAATGATGAGTTCACGTTTGAATATTTTCCAGAAATACTGGTACTCAGAGTTTCCATGGTTGCGATTTTTTGATCCAGAAATCCACTATCGAGAGCGGAACCAGTGGTAGAGGCTCGCAGCTCAGAGACGGCGATAGAAACGAGTGAATTGAGATCTCCGACGAGTTTTCGCATTTCCGTGAGTCCAGTAAGAACACTGGTGAGTGAAGTTGTGTGAGCGCGTACATCGGTAAGCGTATCTTGTATCTCAGTGTTTTCGCTTTCTACCTGTGCGTAGAGATTTTCCACTTGTGCCTTGAGTGCTGGATTATTTTCA
This sequence comes from Candidatus Altimarinota bacterium, assembly GCA_947373235.1. Taxonomy (GTDB): domain Bacteria; phylum Patescibacteriota; class Gracilibacteria; order BD1-5; family UBA2023; genus CANBWW01. Next base: position 25,080 of record CANBWW010000005.1, read on the forward strand.
CTCAGAGCACCATATGTAGGATCATCTTTCATCTGTAAAAGGAGAGTATCACTGATCGTTTTCAGTGAAGGAGTGACAACTTGATACGTAGATTCGATGAGCGAATATCCATTGGCTACATCACGTTCGATATCGTTCGAAGTTGTATCATTTCCAGCATTTTTCTGTGCATAATCGAGCAAACTTTTTGCAAGATCAAGTTTTTCTTGAAGTGCCTTTATATTCGTCTCTGCACTGCTTATTGCATTATTTTGCTCCATGACGAGACTATCATAGGTTTGGTTTACTATACTGAGTTTCCCTTGGGATTCGGTCAGACTGTTCTGAGCTTTCAGTTTATCAGTTTCTGTGGCTCAGTCGAGTATTTTTTGAAGATTATTTTTCGCATTACTCAGTGATACTTGTGCGTTCGCGACATCGAGTTTTGCACTCTTTGCATCGACTTCTGCGATGAGTTCTCACGCTTTCACAGTGTCACCATTTTTTTTATAAATAGCCGTTACGATGCCAGGTTTTGCAAATGCAAGATTTGATGATTTTACTGAAAAAACTTTTCCAGTGGCTTTCACTACTTTTTTGATCGATCACTCTGTTACAGTCGCATTTCTCACGCGTATATTGCTTTTTTGCGCGCTTGCGCTGTAGGTTTTATAATAATAATATCCTCAACCACCGATAATCAGTGCAAATAACGCATAGATCAATATTTTTTTCATAGGTTCAAGATGAGAAGATAAAGGAAAACGAATTCAGAGATTTTAAAATCTGATCGCTCAAATAAAAAGCTTACGTGTAATGAGCTTACGCTTTCCGTTTAAAACAACTTAAAGAATATTGACATTTTGTATCTCTCAGCCATCAATACGAGTTTTTATCTTGTGTATGCGTCTATTTTTGTAACTTCATAATCTTTTGGAAATATACTTCGTGCAATACAAAAAATAGTATAGGTCATAAATGGAGCTGCAAATACATCGATAGAGTAATGCATGTGCCCTATAAGTACAAACGTTCCGAAGAGGAGAGAAGTTCCGAGAAAAATCCGATGCCAAAATTTTTCTCTATAAAAAATCAGCGATACGAGAAACGGAACCCCCGTGTGCCCTGAAAAAAAGAAATCATTTTTTGTATTATAGAGGAGATCATACAGATAATATCAAACCGCATGATTGCTGAAAACCAGTTGATTTGGCTGAACTCCCAGATGTGTGAGTGTGATAAAAAACGCACGTATCGATACAAAAAGTGCGAGCGACTTCATCCCGAAGATGACATATTGAGGCCTGAGAACTCCAAGTATGATCACCACGAGCGTAAAAAATAAGGTACTGAGCATGATAATTCCATCGATATCAAGTGTTGGAATATTATCGAGAATCAGGTCTCATACGATCGTCCCACCTCTTTCGATCACATAATTATCACTGTATTTCTGAAAACTGAGTGCTAGTCAGAAAAACAGAAATGCCCAGAGAAGAGAAATAACACGTTCTCGATTCCAAAATGCCTTATGATGATGAAACGTATGATGAAAAAGATGAAACATAGAGAAAAAATAATGAATAATTTTCGATATTTTGAAGATTTCCGTTTGCTTTATTTGTAGTGGTTCCTTCTATATTTTTTACATTTCGGTCGGCATTTCTATGCCGAGAAGTTCGAAAGATTTTTGGAGTGTTTCTGCTGTTTTTTCGACGAGTGAAAGTCGAAATTGTTTGAGGCTTTTATTTTCTTCTTCCAGTATTTTTGGTGTATGAACATAAAAACTGTTGAAGTTCCCAGCGAGTTCATAAGCGTAGAGACCAATATGATGTGGTTTATAGGTTTTTTCGACGTTTCCGATGGCGTCAATAAATCGTGAAAGTGTCTGTATGAGGAGTCTATCGGAAACTGAAAGTGAGAACGTTTCTTTAGATTTTTCTGTAACTATAGAAATATTCGCTTCACTGATCTTCTTGGCTCGGACATAACTGTACTGGATATATGGTCCAGAGTGTCACTCGAAGTTGAGTGCTTTTTCCCAGTCAAAGGTCACATCTTTTTCTCGATCCTGTGCGAGGTAGGAGTACTTGATAGCACCGACGGTGATGGCACGAATATTTTCCTCTGAGAGACTTTTTTCTCCACTTCTTCCTTTTTCTTCGAGGATATTTTTAGTCTTTTGGAATCCTTCTTCGAGGAGTGTATCGAGAAATATGACGGTTCCGTGACGAGTCGACATGGCTCATTCTTTAAGCTTGATGAAGCCATTAAATGCATGGAAAAACTCCACATTTTCTGTCATTTCTCCCCAAGCGGCTTTTGCGATCCAAAATGCTTGTTTGAGATGTAGTTGTTGACGAACGTCGACACAGTAGATGATTTTTTCAGGATTCCAGCCATTCGTCAGACGGTACTTGATCGC
>CANBWW010000006.1 GCA_947373235.1 Candidatus Altimarinota bacterium
ATTCTCTGGACTTTTCTTTTTCTTGACTGAAAACGGCTGTGAAGAGGGAAGTAGATATCAGGATAGAAAGAAATGAAACATTATCTTCTGAAGATCAGAGAGAAATTGCTTTCGAATTCGAGGAAGTGGTCATACGTACGCTTGTCAAAAAACTTCTACGAGCACAAGAAAAATATAAAACCGTCAGTATGATCCTCGCGGGTTGAGTGAGTGCGAATACAAAACTCAAAAATCGTTTGGAAGAAAAATCTCGAGAATTGAAACTGTCTTTTTTGGCACCGATGAAGCCACTGTATTCTATGGATAATGCTGCCATGGTCTGAATCCGAGCCTATTATGAAACCAAGAAAAAATAACAAAATTCTTCCCCTTAATGTCAAGAGGCTTTATTTTGATTTTCACTGATATTATCATATGATCGTATCACTTTTTTAACTTTATTTTTTATGGTTGTTCGAAAAACTCAGATTGCCGATACTTCCGAGCCAATTATTCAGACTACTCAGTCTTGTGTCCGTAGTTGTTCTCATTCTTGCTGGCATATTTTTCTCGCGATTGTACTCGTACTTTCTCTTCTCATGAATGCGGCTTCACTCTATTTCCTTTCTGGAAATTCGTATGCAGTTCATGGTGATACCGTCGGTATAAAAAAAGCTCTTCTCGAACTCGAGTATGATAAAGTAGGTGGACAGAAAAATTATGAAACGATTCAAAAATATTCACAACTCCAACTCAAAGAGCAGATTCCTCAGATCGAACAATATGTAAACTCTGCTGGAAGTGGAACAACACCATCACCAACGACTCAAGCAGATCAGACGACTCAGCCAAGTGGTTGAACTCTTTCTCAGGAAGATATAGCTAATCTCAAAAAAGGTGCTGCTATCGAAGGAAATGCAAATGCCAATATCCTCGTGATCGAGTATTCTGATATGGAATGTCCATTTTGTATGAAACAGTATCATGACACGAATCTCGCACCAAAACTCAAAACTCAATACGGTGATAAACTCGCGTTTATCTTTAAAAATAATAAAGGTGTAAATCACCCAGGAACGACTGTCAAAGCACTCTCAGCCCTCTGTGTACAGAAAATTTCTGGAAATGATACCTATGTGAAATACTACCATGCGATCATGGATGCTTCTACAAACGAAGGTGGAGTTTATGATGTATCGAAACTCGGAACACTTGCGAAGTCTCTCGGATTGGATCAGAAAGTATTCCAGAGCTGTGTAGATACGAAAGAAGCTGATAGTGTCTTTGCCGCACAGACAGCAGAAGCACAGAAGTTTGGTCTTTCTGGAACACCAGGAACACTCATCATCAATACGACGACTGGAAAATATGACACGGTAGAAGGTGCTTATCCATATGATACATTTACTACAAAGATCGAAGCACTTCTGAAATAATGCTCAAAATAAAAAATCCTTGGAAATATTTCCAAGGATTTTTTATTTTCTTCTCCACTCGTGAGGGAAGTGATTTTGTAAGACTCACTCTTTTATCATTTCTTTTCCTATTATGGTATCTCTGGAATGTATGAGTACATCTCCATCATTCATGTTTTCTACTCATTCTATTTCTTCACCGTGAAGGTATTTATCAAGCTCGAGAGCGTTTTTGAATTCATATTTCTCGAGGTGTGACATATCCATATATCTCTGTGCAAAGGTATCAATACGGGTTTTTCCTGTATTATCTTCGTATCCGATTGCTTCACCGAATCGCATAAAGTAATATTTCTTTCTGATATTTTCAAGCTCTGGATGTTTTTTGAGAGCGAGGATTTTCCCAAGATGTTCATATAGCGTGATATCTGGATTTTCTTTATAGGGAAACGATCATTTCCATGTTTTTATATCCGTATTGATCTTTCCGTCTGCTTTTTCTCACTCACTTTCGAAAGATGCTTTCTTCACTATTTTCGCTACAAAAAATCCTCCCGTGCCATCGATGTGTGGCCAAAAGTGTTTCTGGAAAGTGATTTCAAATTGTTCTCCGTATTTGTTTTTTATTTTTTCGAGGACTCCTTCATTCTCCAGTAGATTCATACTACATGTCGAATACACCATTTCTCATCATACTTTCAGAGCGATCAGGCCTGCATCGAGGAGCTTCTCTTGGAGATTCGCCATCATTTTTATATTTTTGATATGCCAGTGTTTTACAGCATTCGTTCACTTGTAGAGGGTTCCTTCTCCACTACAAGGGGCATCGAGCAGTATCCGATCAAATGTTTCTGGAGTATTTCGGAAATATTGACCAGGATAGAGCGTCACTCATACATTTGGCGTCCCCATACGATCGAGGTTTTGCAAAAGCTGAGGGATTCGATCACGAGTCGGTTCGTTTGCTATGATGAAACTGTTTGGATATTGTTCGGCAAGCTGTGTGGTTTTTCCTCCAGGACTTGACGCCATATCCAGGATCGTAAATGTATCTGTGTGAACTGTTCATCCTGAGAGGATTTCTACTGAAGTCGCGGCAGCGATCTCTTGTATATAAAAATTTCCAACCAAGTGATCCAGTGTAAATCCTATTCTTTTCTCGAGTGGATCCATATTTTCCCCGAGTTCGATCGTAAATACATTCTGAATATTGGTTTTTCAGAGGATATATCCGAAAGATTCGAGATGTTTTTTCACGGTTTCTATTTTTCATGGACGTATACGGATACTGCGAGGAAGTGGTTTTTCGAGTGATGATAAAAATACCTGAAAGGTTTCAGGATCATTTTTGAAAAATGTTTCACGGAAGTATTCTTGGAAGCGTTGATTGATCAAAAGAGGATTGAGAAATTAGGATTTAGATTGCAGACGAAAGTAAAATATTTCTGCTATTAGAGTCGAAATTTCTTTGCTACTTCTCGATCCAGATCACGCTCTTTGATACTTTCTTTCTTTTGCCAGGTCTTCTTTCCTTTTACGAGCGCAACTCGAACTTTGATCAGATTTCCTTTACTATATATCTGGAGAGGAACGAGAGTGGCTCACATTTCTTTGATTTTTATCGCGAGTTTCAGAATCTGTTTTTTTTGTATCAGGAGTTCTCGATCACGTTTTGGATCGAGGATCTTTGCAGCTGCATTTCTGAGATTATAGTGACCGATATGGATCCCGGTAGCCATGGGACGACCAGAAGTGATGAGTATGTAGGATCATTTGAGATTAGCTCCACCGATCCGGATACTTTTTACCTCTTCACCGATGAGTTTTATCCCTGCTTCATACTCTTCGATGATTTCATAGTCAAAGTGTGCTTTCTTGTTATCCGCAAATATGATGCTTGGTTGGTCTTTTTTCATGGATGCATTCTATGAAAAAAGCGAAAAAAAGAAAAAATAAATATTCTTAGTGGAGTTTTTTGCATATGTCTATGATCTTCGAAAGTGCTGCGAGAGCTCTTTCGAGATCTATAAAATATGGACTCGTTGCGATCGTGATACATCGTACCTGCGGAAGGAGGTGAGTGATGAGTCTGATCTTCTTCTCGAAATCGATAAAATCAAGCTCTTCTGCAAAAAAATCTAGGTCGAGATTGAGGATGCTATTTTTCCGAGGAGTATAGTTCATATACTCCTCGACTTGGTACTCATTTTCTATGCGGATGATATTCCCGATGAGTCCATCACGGATCGCTGGTTCTATATAGTTTCCCACATTGCACTCATAATTTGTAAATCTGTATATTTTCTCATCTTGTTCACTTCGAGGAAGTTTCGCAAAATCTTGATTTTCCACGATATGGATATCATTTTTATTCGCCCAGAGATCAGAGTGTTCATCGATATGTATGAGTTCTGCACCTTTTTCTATAGTTCCATCGAGAAAAGCCTCGTACCAAAAGGCAAGGACATGGTTATGGTTATCACATACGGTTATGGGTATATTTCTTTCCATAAAATATGGAATATCGATGATTCTTACGAAGGAATCTAATCCTTTGCAAGAAATAATTTTTCCATCTGTATATTCTTCAAAGGCAATGCAATCTCACTCTTTTAGGTCTTCGAAAGTTCCCTTTTTTAAGGCGACTATCGAAAGATTTTTCTGATTTCTTTTCTCATATGAAAGAGCATTATTTCCGACGTTTTCATTCAGAATATGTGATGTATGGTATGAAAAATCTTGCATTTTATCTCAGAACATCGCGTATAGTTGACTTTACATCATGCGAGACTTCTCGTGTTCCAATAGTATTTTTCTGTTTTTCAGTTTGTTTTTCTTCCTTTTTTTCTAATTCGATTGACTGTGTTTCATCTGCTGCGAGTATTGGTGCTATGGGTATCATAGGCTCTTGTGTTTCATTGCGGTCGAGCATACTTTGTATCTGTCTTCCAGTTTCGTTTGGAGCCGTTACATAGTACATGGGCATCGTTCCCATCATGCTATGACTGTCCCCCTCAGTCATCACTTCTACGGTTCCGAAGTTAAAAAAACTTCCGATCCAGCCAGAATATTTTGCATTAATGGTTTTTACTTTTTCTCATTCTACGGTATTCACGCTCGAGAGCATACCGGACTGGTTCACGAACATGATTTTTCCAGGAATGATGACATTGTAATCCATTTCGAGGTCGATCATTCGTTTTCTATATCTTCATAAAAGTATCCACTGCATTGCTAGAAGCCCGATATCCACAAAGATAATCATACTTCATGATTCAGACATATGTGCCACATATGATATACAACTCCAGATCATCAAACCAAATAAAATCAATTGATTTACAATTGTCTGATTGAAAAAATGTGTAAAATAAATATCTCATTCTTCCAATTCTGCTAAGAGATTATCAAAATCTGTTCGAATCGTTGGTGTACGATAAATTTTCCGAAAGTGTGCTATATAATTCCATACAGAAAAAACAAAGAGGAGTATAGAAATACCAACCCCGATAATGATCGAATACTGAGTGATCGTATCTGTGTGATATGTAAATGCTATGGTGATGTTGCAGATTGCCGTGATTAATAACAATAGAGGAAGCCAGATTATCATCAAGGCAAATATCCATGATCTTTTGACGATCATGAGACGAGTTACTTTTTCTTCGATAAGATTTTTTATTGTATTCGTTTCACTTTTGAGATCGAAAGATTTAAAAATGAGTGAATAGAGTTTATGGAAAGGTATCATAGGTGAAAATTATGAGTTTTGTAAAATCTGGAGCAGTTGTTTTTTTGCTTCAAAAATATCATCATTTATCAGTTTCATGTCGTAGAGATCTTGTTGTTCAAACTCGGTGATAGCCGTCGCCAATCGAATTTGGAATTGTTCTTCCGTCTCAGTTCCTCTTCCTTTGAGTCGTTTTTTGAGTTCATCGAGGGAAGGCGGGAGAAGAAAAATAGTAACTACCTTGTATCACTCATCTTCGAGGAGGGGTTTTAGGTGGATCATACCTTGTGGTTCTATGATGTATATGGGACTTTTTCATTTTCCAGTGATTCTGACAAGTTCACTTTTTGGTGAACCGTAATAATTCGTATGTACAAGTGCGTATTCGAGAAAGGCTCATCCGTGTATTTTTTCCTCAAATATTTCTTTGCTGACAAAGTGGTATTCTCTTCCGTCGAGTTCACTTGGACGTATTTGTCGTGATGTCATACTGATGCTCTCTTCGATGATATTTTCACACTCAGTTTTGGCGAGATTCCAGAGAGTATTTTTCCCGACTCAAGCAGGTCCAGAAAGGATAAAGACATTTTTCATATACAAAAATTATTTTCCATATTATAGGTAAATCTTATAGAATGCAATGTTTCCGGCTGATTCTATTTTCTCAAAATTAGCGTATATTCCATTTTGTTTTTTCTTCTTCCGTTAAGGAGGTCGAAAAATCTGACTCAAAATAAATATTTTCTCCTAATAGACTCTTATGTTCTAGTCATAGTATTTCATATACATGCTCTTTTTGAAAACATGCTTGGTCTAAGCATCGATACTTCTCTATAACTCATTTTGGTCTTGTGAAAGCCCCATTTTTTATATATCATTTTTCGATCATTTTTTCTGCGATCTGATGAAAAATCGGACCTGCTCCAGTCACACCACTGACATCTTGCATCGAGCTTCCATCAGCATTTCCGACCCATACACCGATGATGATATCACTCGTATATCCAACTGCCCAATTATCTCGAAAGTCTGTGCTGGTTCAGGTTTTCACAGCTATCGGGATCGATGTATTCAGTATGCTCGAATAACCAAAAGTTTTTGCTCGATTCGCTCCATCTGAAAGGATTTGAAAGAGAAGAAAATTTTCTTTTTCTGAAAGATCCGAGAGATTTTTATATCATTTTACTACGTTTTCGAGTGTGAGTTCGACCGCACCGAGTGATATTCCATAGCCATAATATCATGCGTCATGATCGAGATCGAGATTATTTTTCCTATAAAAATCAGCTATATTTCCGATTCCAATTTTTTCTGAAAGTCTGACAGTTGCACTGTTGAGTGAGTTTCCAAGTGCTTCTTTGAGTCGGATCGGTCCATAGGATTTTGGAACATAGTTTTCAGGAATGTATTTTTTTATCGGATCATCGGTATCATATATTCGAGTGTCATCGAGTATGAGAGATTCTCCGTCGCTTCCATTTTCGAATGCAAGTTTGTATATAAATGGTTTCAAAACCGATCCGACGGATCGACGTTCTTCGATCATATCGATCTCGCTCGCTTCGGTACTTTCCGAACGATTTCCTAAATACACCAATATTTTTCCAGTGTTATTTTCTCGAATATAGACCGCAGCATTTTTGATATTTTCACTTTCGAGAGGGGTGATGATCCCTTCCATGATTTTTCCAGCATCTTCAGAAAGTACTTGATCGATCGAGGTTTGCAAGATAAGATGGTTGTTTTCACAGATATCTTCAGGAATACGGAGAAGAAAATCCGAGAGATTATTTTCTATTTTGAGACAATATCTCTTTCTTTCATCGAGGATTCTATTTATAAGAAGAGGATTTTTATTGATTATTTTTCCTCATTTTGATGTATGAAAATCATCCTCTATAGATTTTCCAAAGAGTTTCTCAGAAACTTTTTTCTGATAATTTTTCCTTTCTGCGGAGATATTCGGAGAGTGTATTCTCGTTATTATTTCTGTGATTTCTCCAGGCGTGAGTTCTGATAGATCTGACTTTCAAAAATAATTTATACTGGCACTTTGTATTCCGTAGATTCCATTTCCCATATAAACCGTGTCGAGATATTTTCTGAGAATTGCTTCTTTTGAAAGTTTCATTTCTAGGGTTTCCGCGATGATGGTTTCTTGTATTTTTTGAAGTATATTTCTCGAAGATCCTGGGAAATATATATTTTTTATGTATTGTTCTGTGATCGTAGAAGCTCACGTGATGAGATTTGGATGGTTTATATTATCAAAAATACTTCGAAATTTTGCGAGTATGTCGGTGCCAAAATGTTTATAAAACCGTTTATCTTCTATCGTCAAAATCGACTGAATCAGCGGAATCTCTAAACTTCCAGTGTAGGGAAGACTGAGTCCATCTTTTCCTCAGATTTGTGCGATGATTTCATAATTTCTATCGAGTATCGTTATATTTCCTATATCCAAAACTGCTTTTGCATAGAAAAAAAAGTATCCGTACAAACAGAGAGAAACAAGGAACAAACTGAATATGATTTTTACGAAGGTTGTGCGCATATTTCCTCTAGTATAAAAAGAAACGGGGACCTGAGAAATATTTTGATTTGACATAATGTTTTTTTCTATATAATTCCATCACTCTATCAGAGACCGTAGGGGGGCAATAGTCCTTAAACTCCTACCGAGATGAGCAATTCAGACTTCAAAATAGTTTTCTATGATGATTCTGATATGTTCGTACGGATAGTGCGGATTTTTTTCGCTTTTCGTCGGAGTTGATTCTTTACCATTCATCATTATTTTTTATGGCAGTTACAAAAGCTAAAAAATCAGAACAACTTGCTGCTCTTGAAGCACAACTCAAGGATGCAAAAAGTGTTGCATTTACCTCAAATACAAAGGTAACGGTTCTCGAAGTTTCTGAACTTAAGAAAGAACTTCGTACCGTAAACGCTGTATTTCTTACGGCAAAAAAGACTCTTATCCGTATCGCTTTCAAAAATGTATACGGTGTAGAAGTGGATCTCGATACTCTTCCTGGTCAAGTAGCTCTCGTCATTGCTAACGGTGATGCACTTGCTCCATTTGGAGTTGCGAATAAGTTTGCAACGGCATGGAAGAAAGAAAAGAAACTTATATTCGTAGCGGGTTATATGGAAGGTCGTCTTATGGACGCTACTGAAACGACGAAACTTGCGACTCTTCCTTCTCGTGAAGTACTTCTTGCAAAACTTCTTGGTTCTATGATGTCTCCACTTTCTGGTCTTGCTCGATTCTTCGATGCTGCTGGAAAAGATCTCACTGCCAAAAGTCTGACAAAAGTATCTGAACTGATTGTTTCAGTTCCTGCAAAAGAAGCAGCTCCAGCTCCTATAGAAACCCCTTCTGAGACTCCAGTAGTCGCTGAAGAAGTAAAAACAGAGGAAGCTCCAGCTGCCTAATCTTATTTTCCTTTCGCATCCTGTCCCTATCTGGGATAGGTGCGAGATGAAAATCTCGGCAAATATATTTATTTTTTTTCTTTTTTAATTATGGCTGATCTTTCTAAGAATGCTGAAAAAGTTCTCGAACTTGTTGAAGGACTTACGATCGTAGAACTTGCTGATCTCGTTTCCGCTATGGAAGAGAAATTCGGAGTTTCTGCTGCTGCTCCAGTAGCTGCTGCAGGTGCAGGAGGTGCTGCTGCAGGTGGAGATGATGAAAAAACATCTTTTGATGTAGTTCTCGTTTCTGCAGGTGGACAAAAAATCGCAGTGATCAAAGTAATCCGTGAAATCACTGGTCTTGGTCTTGCTGAAGCAAAAGGTCTTGCTGACAATGGTGGTGATGTGAAAAAAGGTGTTTCAAAAGATGAAGCTGAGAAAATCAAGACTCAACTTTCTGAAACTGGTGCGACTGTGGAAGTGAAATAATTCATCTAAACATAAAAAATCCTCTGAGAAATCAGAGGATTTTTTATAAATAGAATTATATTTTGAATTTCAGAAATTTCATCAGTGCTTCTCGTGTCGCCATAATATCTCCTTTTGCCGTATGAGCTGTATATTCACTTAGATGAAGTGTTTCTGATATACCGTGAGGTTTTGATAAACTTGTACTTTTGAAGGGAAGAGATGCTTTATTGTAGCGGGCAATTGCATTTGCTTGATTGGCGATCGATTTTGTATCGATGATATCATTTCCAAGTTTTTCATAGAGCTTATGGATACGTGCATGATGAAAGACACTTCCGAGAAAAGCGAGATCTGCAGCTATAAATTGCCCAACCATAACTGGTTTTTTCCCATTTGGAAAGTGTGTTTCCATAAATGCTTCCCAAAAATCACAAAACTCTTCGTATGATTTTCCAGCAGCAATACGATCTAGTGTGAAGCCATTATATACGAGTGAAGATGGATCGATGATGATATTATCTGGTGGACAGAGATCCATAAAAAATTCTCCTATGATTTCACACGCATCATTCATCACGATCGCTCAGACTTCGATAACTCCGTTTTGAAATGGATTGAGTCCAGTCATTTCTAGATCTATGACAAGATAAGTTCCTATTTTATTGTCTGACATAATTTTTGTAAAAAAGAATTGATTTTTCCGTTTCCGTCGCTAAGGTGTACCTATATTCCTCTATACCTTTTAAGAGATTATCATATCAAGGTTTCACTAAAAGTCAAAATTTCTTTCCTCACTATGCCTAAAGCTTTCATCGTTCATGATCCGTATTTTAAAAAAGCAAAAGAGCTCGGATATCGAGCTAGAAGTGCATTTAAACTTCTGGAAATCCAAGAAAAATTCCATATTATAGAGCCCGGGATGAATGTCCTCGATATTGCATCAGCACCAGGAAGTTTTCTTCAAGTGATCGCGAAAATCATCGGTCGTGAATCAAAAGTTGTGGGAATAGATATACAAAAAATAGATAAAAATTTCTGATATCCAAATGTATATCTCCTTCAGGAAGATGTGTTTGAATTTGAAAAAATAAAAGCATATTTCGAGACGTTAGGTATTTCTCAATTTGACCTCATAACTTCCGATATCGCACCTTCGACGACGGGTATGAAGTGAGTAGATCAGTATCGTTCTGTAGAACTCAATCTCGCGATTCTCGAAGTGGCAAAAGTATTTCTGAAAAAATGAGGAAATCTTGTCCTCAAGGTTTTTGTCGGGGAGGATGTCGATGATCTTATGGGTCCAGTAAAACAAAATTTCTCGAAAGTTGTTCGTATGAAGCCAAAAGCATGTCGTGATCGAAGTTTTGAAGAATATTTTATTTGCACTGGTAAAAAAGAAGAAGTAGAGAGAATCATATAATACAAGAGTCAAATATATTTCTTCCATAAACTTGTATTTTTCTAGAAATAAGCTACCTTAGTTTAAGTGTTCTTAAATTCGGGTTTTTATTTCTTTTCTTTTTCTTATGGAATCCCAGAATGCACTGACGATAGATATCATTATTGCGAAGTTTGTTCCTATACTTGGAGCTATTCTTTTTATTACTGGATTTGGATATTTGATCTATACGAGTGTCTGGGAGGCTATGAGCCAGTCCATCAGACTTGGTATTGGTTTTTTTGCATCGCTCGTCATTATCGGAGCGGGATTTTCCTTTTCTGATAAACTTCGTTATTTTTCTGATATAGTCATCGGTTCAGGGATTCTCCTTCTCTATGGGACACTTATCTATGGATCTCGAACCACAGATACCGCGATGGCTATGATTCCAGAAGTGGCAACACTCGTGACCGCATTTCTCTTTACATTTGCGGTTGCGTATTTTTCTTCTCTTCGAAAATCGAAAGTTATCTTGGCTCTTGGGATTATCGGTGCGTATATGACACCTTTTGTGATCGGACAAAATGATATCTGGGCATCGAATATTTCTTTTAATGCGTATCTTCTGTATTTTGCAGCGGTTAATATTGTTATTTTTCTCCTCTGAAAAGAGATCGCGATCCATGACCTCATTCCACTTAATCTCCTTGGTCTCTATTTTGGAACTTATACTTTACAGAGTTTGGTTTATTCCGATCAGATACAATCCGTAGATTCTGGAAGTTTCTTTGCAAGTAATAATTTCACTCTGATACTTCTGGCTTTGCTCGTGATCATGAGTGTTTTGAGTATTGCGTATTCTGCTCGGTATTTTGATCCAAAAGATGAAGTTCTCCTCTCTGCTGGATATCTTCTTCCACTTCTTTGGTTCTTTTTTCAGAAAGATGGACTTGTGATCTCATGAGGATTTGAGATGATTATATTTCTGATTATTGGAGTTGCATATTTTGTTGCTTGGTATCTTCTCAGATCGATGCCTAGTAATCGGTATCAGCATGTAGCTGCGTATGCGGGAGGTATTATTTGTATTATTTTCGCTATCAACGCACTGTTTCCAGATTTCAATATTTCTTCGAGTCTTCTCGTTGCATATATTTCTCTCATTTTTGCTGGACTCTATTTCTTCGAAGGAAGCAAAGGGGAACGTCTTCTCGCTGCTTTTTTCTTTTCCTTTTTCTGAGCACTTCTTGCATTTTCTTATATTTACGGAGAAGGGAATACGGAGTTTCCGACCCTTCTGGCTGTCATTTCTCTCCTGCCTGCGATCGCTCTTGCACCCATCGTTCATTTTCATGGAAAAACTCCAGACTCGGTAAAGAAATTTACCAATACGTATTCTCTTATTGCTCTCGTTATTGCTGTTCTCGTTACGCTTTTGAAACTTCTCAAAAGTCTTGATTTTTCATTTGCGATCTTTGTTCTTCCTGGATTTCTTATGGTTCTTTTTGTATATCTGGAATGAGCAAAAAACCCAACCCGTGCTACACTTATGCGTGTATGAGCTGTGTGGCTTTCGATAGGATTTTTTGGAAGTTTCATATATTTTATATCGAATTTTATTCCACATATTGCGGATAGAGAACATTTTTGGAAAGATGGTGGGATTTTTACGAATTGGTATTTTGTAAAATGAGTATTTGCGATTATTACTTACTTCTTGGCTTTACAAGTGAGTCGCCAGATACAGAGAGAACAAAAATCAGATCGACCTTCATTTCTTCTCGTGATTTTTGGATATACGAGTCTTCTCCTCGTGGTAAATTTTATGATTATCACATTTTGTAATGATATTGGTATCGCTCTGACGACTGGTGGTGCTCGTGCGATTCTCACGACGATCTGGTGGATCGTCTTATCTATCAGTATGCTTATGATCGGTATTCATCATGGTTCTGAGTACAGAAGTGAGAAACTTCTCGGACTTCTCTTGCTTCTTCTGACGATCGGAAAGATCGCGATCTATGATCTGGCTACTATGGAAATGAATAAAAAAATCATCGTTCTCATGGTCGTCGGTGGACTGATCATGATGTTTTCGTATTTCCTTCAAGTGAAGGGATATCTCAAAAACGAGACTTCAAAATAACATTTTCTTACTCATTTTCTTATGCGTATTCCTGCTCGAAAAAGAAAACCACTTGTACAGATGGTTGAAAAAAAACCAAATAGATTTCTATGTTTTTTTCGCAGTATTTTTCGTTTCCTTTGGTGTTTGATAAAAATAGTTTGGTATTGGTTCGAACGAGTATTTCTTCTCCTATTTCTTGTGACTCTCACCGTCGGGCTTGCATGGTGGCTTTCTCAGAAGCCTTCACTCTATCGTGACTGGGATCTTCAGGATGCAGTGCTTCCCCAGGTAACTTGGTCAGGAAATACAACCACGATACAAAATATCAGAGATCATCACTGGACTTCTGATAGTGATTTCTCACCGCATTATCTTACAGAGACTTTTGATCTCGATCAGATCACATGAGTGGATTATATTATCACGCCTTTTTCAGATAAAGATGGTCCAGCTCATACGATGCTTTCGTTTTCATTTTCTGGATGACAACATATCGCTATCTCTGCTGAAATCAGGAAAGAAAAAGGTGAGACTTTCGATGCATTTCGATGAGTGATGAATCAATACGAACTTGCGTATGTTGTTGCAACGGAAGATGATATCGTCAAACTTCGTACCAATTATCGCAAAAACGAAGTCTATATGTACCCGATCAATACAGAAAAAGATAAGATGGAAGCTTTATTTCGTTCGATGCTTATACGTGCGGATAAACTCACACGTGAACCAGAATTCTATAATACCATCTGGAATAATTGCACCACTTCGATCCTCCAACATGCGAATGCACTGAGAAAGGATAAGCTCGATGGTGGTATCTATACTTTGCTTCCGTCCCACTCGGATGAAGTTCTTTATGACGCTGGATTGATCAACACAAAACTTTCTCTCAGTTATGCACGTTCATATTATCGGATCGATGAGCTTGCTCGAAGCCTTTCCGGAGAAGTAGATTTTTCTACTGGTATCAGAAAACCTATAAAATAAATATTCTTTCTTCCACTCCATTTCGAGTGGATTTTTTTATTTTTTCTATACAATAACATCTATTCTAATATTCGTCTATGACTATCCTTGCTTCAGAAATTCGCCAAAAATATCTTGATTTTTTTCGATCTAAAAATCATGCGATCATCCCATCTTCTCCCCTTGTTCCAGAGAATGATCCATCAGTACTTTTTAATACTGCTGGTATGCAACCACTCGTTCCATATCTGCTCGGAGAGCCTCATCCACTCGGGAAAAGACTTGCGGATGTACAAAAATGTGTACGAACGGGGGATATCGATGATGTCGGTGACAATACGCACCTTACATTTTTCGAGATGCTTGGAAACTGGTCTTTGGGTGAATATTTTAAGAAAGAATCTATTGAGATGAGTTGGGAATTTCTCACGAGTACAGACTGGCTCGGTCTCGATCCAGAAATGATCTCAGTCACAGTTTTTGAGTGAGATGCCAATGCTCCTCGTGATGAAGAATCAGCGAAAATTTGGGAAAATATAGGTATGCCAACAGGTCGTATTGCGTATCTTCCCGCTGAGGATAACTGGTGGGCGGCAGGTCCAACGGGTCCGTGTGGTCCTGATACGGAGATTTTTTACTGGATGGGGGAAGGAAAACCACCAAGAGGATCCAATGTCGGAACCGATCCAAAAAACTGGATGGAAATCTGGAATAATGTATTTATGCAATACAATCGAGTGGATGAATGTACGCTCGATCTTCTTCCTGCACCATGTGTCGATACAGGTATGGGTATAGAGCGAGTGACCGTAACTTTAAATCATCTGAAGAGTGTCTACGAAACCGATCTCTTTGTTCCCGTGCTTGCTGAGATCCGAAAAATAGTTGGAGAAGGGAATTACGATGAACGATCGGCTCGTATTATCGCGGATCATCTGCGTGGGGCTACTCATATGATCGCTGATGGAGTGGTTCCGAAAAATGTCGATCAGTGATATATCCTTCGTCGCCTTATCCGTCGTGCGATCCGTGAGGCTCATAAGATGGGATATGAACAACCTTTTACTGGTGGGATAGCAACTATTTATATACAACAATTTTCGTCTATATATGCAAGTGTAGCTGACAATTCTGAGAAAATCCTCTCAGAACTCAAAAATGAAGAAGAGAGATTCGGAAAAACACTAAAAGATGGTGTGAAAGAGTTTGAGAAGATCGTGGGTGGATTCCAGATTGCCTTCGAAAGAAGTGGAAAAAAAGTAACTCAAATTGCAGGATCAAAAGCTTTCACCCTTTTTGATACCTATGGTTTCCCCCTCGAGATGACGATCGAGCTTGCTCGAGAACATGGATTGATGGTAGATGTTGTTGGTTTTGAGAAGGCATTTTCCGAACATCAGGAAAAATCTCGTACGGCTGCAGCTGGAAAATTCGTCGGAGGACTCGGAGATCATTCGGATGATACGATCGCACTTCACTCGGCGTGTCACCTTATGCTTGCAGGACTGAGAAAAGTTCTCTGAGATCATGTACACCAAGCAGGCTCCAATATCACGGCTGAGCGTCTGCGTTTTGATTTCACTCACGGTGAAAAAATGACGGATGAACAGAAAAAAGCAGTGGAAGACTATGTGAATGCTGCGATAGCCTCTGGGCTTGCGGTCAGTATTACCAATGAACCAAAAGATCAAGCCCGTGCTTCGGGTGTCGAGTGAAGTTTCTGGGAAAAATATCCTGACATCGTAAAAGTATATTCCATGGTTGGATGAGATGGAACCATATATTCTCGTGAACTTTGCGGTGGTCCTCATGTCGAAAATTCAAAGACTATGGGTGTATTTAAAATACAAAAAGAAGAGTCTTCATCAGCAGGAGTGAGACGTATAAAGGCGGTGCTTATTAAGTAATTTCATGTTTTTGATGTTTCCATTTCCATGAGAACATACTTTCTGGCGTCACTATAAATCTTCTGGATGAGAAGACTATACTTATCAAGTGATCGATAGAGCATATCACTCGGAAACTCAGGAAGAAATGGTGATATACAAGATGCTCTATGATTCATTTCCTGAAGACGGAAAAATCGCTCATAGAAAATGATCGCTCTTTGTCCGTCCACTTTCTCTGTGGTACAATATAGTGGAGTGGAATGGGAAAAAAGTACAAAGATTTACTCAGATAGAAAAATAGTTCCGAAATTGAGAAATTCCCTTTTAAAAGAAGGGAATTTTTATATACTCTTCCCTATATTTATCACGCTTGTCTTCATATGTCCTACCAAACTACATGGAATCTCTCACGGTATTTTTATACGGGTCTCGATGATCCGAAGCTCGTACTTGATATAGGGAATATCCTTCCGTCGAGTCAGGCATTCGCGCAGAAATATCAGGAAACATTCCCGAAGTTCGAAACACCAGAACAAATTCTCGAGTTTTATGCTGACTATACTCAGTTTTCTCACGATCTTGCGACTCCAAGTTATTACCTTTTTTACCGATCTTCTCTCGATACTCAGGATTTGGAAGTGACGAAAAGAATGTGAGAGGTGGATTATATCTATAACGAAGCTTCGAATCTGCTTTTATTTATAGCACAATGATGGAAAGAGATCGGATACGAACGAATCCTTGCTTGGTCCGAAGATCCGAAGCTCGCCCTTTATAAAAATGATCTCGTTTCCACGGCTGACAGTCTCAAATATATTCTCTCGGAAAAAGAAGAGTATGTCTTGAATATAAAATCTCGACCTCTCGGGCTCGCAGGAAGTCTCCATGATGAACTCACGGGTTCGTATGAGTTTCGCATGCAGATCGACGGAGTAGAAAAAATACTTACCGAAGAGGAAGTGCGGTCATATCGCCAGCATCCAGAGAGGACTCTACGAGAAGCTTCATATCTAGCTCTTCGTGATGTATATAATACCAAGCAAAATCAGATTTCTCTCGGGAATATCTATACGACGATCGTGAAAGACTGGAGTTCAGAGATAAAAATGCGGAACTACAGTGAAAATGTGATGGCACAAAGAAATCTCTCCGAAGAGATGGATGATGAGGTGGTTGATATGCTTCTTTCTGAAGTAGAAAAAGCGTATCCGCTGTATGTGAGATTTTTGAAGGCAAAGGCCAAAATTCTCTGCATAGAGAAAGATTTTTCTATATGGGATGTATGAGCGCCACTTGGAAAATCCGAGAAAGAATTCACTTTTTCAGAAGCCTATGATCTTCATCTTTCTGTGATGAAAGACTTTGATACGGACTTCTATAATTACTCCATAGAGATGATCGAAGAAGGGCGAATCGATGCACTTCCAAGACCAGGAAAACGCGGTTGAGCCTTCGCGAGTTATCGAAAAGGAGAACCTTCTTTTGTGCTTCTGAATTTTACTGGAAAACTTCGAGATGTTTCCACGATTTCTCACGAGCTCGGACACGCGATCCATGGACATCTTTCTCAGATTCAAGAAGCTCCTGTCTATGACTCTCCTCTTTCTCTTGCGGAAACTGCATCTATATTTTCTGAGATGTTGCTTGGTGAGAAGGTAAAATCTCTGGTTTCAAAAGAAGAATACAAAGAATATCTCAATGAACGACTCTGAGATATCTTTGCAACGATCTTCCGTCAGGTACAGTATGTCACTTTCGAAAGGGAAGTACACAATCAGATCCATAGCGGAAGTGAGTTGACCTATAAAGACCTGAATCGTCTCTGGAGAATTGAACAGGAAAAGATGAATCAGGGTGTGGTCCTATACGATCGTGAAGCAGAAGATGAGAGTGGTTGGTCGATGATTCCACATATATTCCATACACCTTTTTATTGCTATGCATATGCCTTTGGGAATCTACTTACCTTTGCCCTTTATAATAAAGTGCAAGATGGTTCACTTTCAAAAGAACAATACAAGGATATTCTCAGGGCTGGTGGATCAGAACGACCAAGAGATCTCCTTGGACGATATGGTATCGATATAGCATCATCAGATTTTTATACGTCAGGACTTCGTGAAGTGGAAAAAATGGTGGAAGAGTTTGAGGTACTTGTATAATTTCTATGACTCAACTTTCCGATCTCATCAGTGAAAATAAGATCCTCAAAAGAAAACTCGAAGTTTCTCAAATCTGGATGCAAAGACAAGTTCATGAGTCTCTTCAGGTGATTATCGAGTTACGTCAAAAAGAAAGGTCTCGACAGAAGTTTGATACCTTTTTTGAGAAGGATATCTTTCAAGAAATATCGAAAAATATAGAAACATACTTTTCATACTGTCTATCAAATGCTCCAAAATATACTCTTGAGCGCCTTCTTGATACGGAAATTCAATGGTACACATTGCAAAAATTTCCCCATATGGATGCCTTTCCTGTAGTAGCACTTTATCAAAAAATCCTTGATGCGAGTTTCGAATCATTGACTGATCCTTTGACGAGAATGGAATATCATTCGTACTCTTCATTTGCCCAAGATATAGAAAAAGATATTTCGCTTATCTTCACTAAGAAATATACACTTTCGCTTGGTCGTTGGTATAGCCTGTTTTCACTCCTTCGAAGCTGAAAAACTAAGTCAGAATCTGTTGATGTTTTCATCTCTTTGATCGAAAAAGATCATCCACGAATATTCTGATTTTTGACTTCAGATTTATTTTTTCTTCCGTTTGAAAAACTTATACATATGGAAGTTTTTCAGTGAAAACGACATGAAAAAAAGATGAGTTTTTCCGATGCAAAAAATACTCGAGATATCTGTATTGGTTGATTTCAGTGAGATTCACTTTTATTATCTTTATTTCAAAACCTCTAATCTCATATGATTTTCCTAGGAATTGATCCATGATATGCTACCATTGGTTTTGCTCTTATCGAAAAAGAGGGGAGGGATCTTCGTGTGATCGAGTTTTGAGTGATAGAAACAAAACCTGGGACTTCTTTTCCTGATAGACTCATACAGATTGCTCAAGATCTGAGAGAATTGCTCGACATCTATAATCCGACTGTATGCGGGATCGAGCGTCTTTTTTTTCTCAGAAATGTAACCAATGGTATCGATGTTGCTCAGGCTCGATGAGTGATTGTTCACACGATCGCGAGTGTCGGTATTTCTCTCGTTGAATTCACACCTTTGCAGGTAAAACAGGGTATTACGGGTCATGGTATGGCAAAAAAACCGCAAGTACAAAAGTCACTTCAGATGCTTCTCAAGCTTTCAGAAATTCCCAAGCCCGATGATGCAGCAGATGCTCTTGCTATAGCGTATCTCACGAGTTTGAAGTTCTAGTACAATTTATTTGCCTTTGATACTGGAATTCATACAATTCAAGGAGTTGTAATTTTCCTCTATGATAGAGTCTCTTGCTCATACATTCAATATTACGGATTTTGATGTTATGCTCTTCGGAGCTATGTTTCTTGGGACGCTTGTTTTGTATTATTTTGTAGGATTGAATAAAGTTTTTGAAGCCGCTTTTGGCGCGACTCTTGGTGTTGGAATATATATTTTGCTTTCTGTATTACTTCTTGGAAATCCTGCGCTCTGAACGGAAGGTGGTATTTTTCCTTTCGGATTTGCTGTTTTTATCATCAGTCTCGCTGTCTATCTTGTTTTTATATTGGCGGTTCTTTTTCCACTCCATGGAGGATTGGTTGTTAGTGCTCCCACACATCCAGTGCTCTATACGATGCTCTATATAGGTATTTCACTTTTTCTTTTTTTCACTCTTGGAGCGGTTTTTCTTTATATGGTGGAACAGAGTTATGTTTTTCGAGTTGGAAATATTTTTACCTGGTTTCGTGGAGCACCATATTATCAAGAGGTTGTAAAAACATCGTGGTATTATGAATATGTCATGAGTCACCAAAATATTATCATTCCACTCGGGATTATTCTTATGCTTTATAAGCTTCTTCTTTCAAATATAGTCACTGCGGCGATACTTTCGATCTGGTACAATCTTTCTCATGTTGGTTTTTATAAACAAAAAGATGATACTTCTTATCGTGTAGAGTTTCATGAAGTTGGTGGTGGAGATCCACACGGAGCTCATCCAGATACAAGTACTCACGATGCTGGACATGATCCACATGGAGGTGGACATCATTAGTTTTTTGGAATATGTTTCTTTTTCCTCGGTATCCATTCATCCACATTTTCTACATATTTTTCATATGTAGTTTTTTATTATCTTCATGTTTTGATGAATACAGAGATCATCATCTAAGAGAAACTTTTATTCCTCAGATTATTGCATCATCGGGTTCATCCCTTTCTGGAGAAATATTTATCCTTCCAAGTACCGATATACTGAAAAATATTGTAGCTTCGATCGATCATGCTCAGAAAAAAATCTGGGTAGAAATATATATGTGGACTGAAAAAAGTACTATCGATGCTATTGTACGAGCAAAAAAGAGGGGAGTCGACGTACGAGTTATCCTCGAGTGAAATGTCTATGGAACTCCATTTATCAATAAAAATACCTTCAATATTTTTTCTGGTGCTTCGATCCCGATCGTCTATGCTGATAATAGTCGATACACTTTTACTCATACAAAATTTTGGATCATCGATGATCGTTGGTGTATCGCAACTGGAAACCTGACATATTCCAGTTTCACAAAAAATCGAGATATGATTTACTGTGCTGCCGATCCACTTATATCTAAAAATCTGACTTCGCTTTTTCTTGCTGATTTTGAACATAAAAAACCTATTTTTCTTGAAGGAATTGACGCTCGTCTCGGTATTAGTTCTATAAATATGCGTCCTTGGCTTGAGAAAAATCTGGAAACATCCAAAAATATTCTCTATGTGTACAATCAAAGCATTACTGATCCACAAATGCTTTGATTTTTTGATCAAAAGGAAAAGTCTGGAACGGATGTAGCAGTTTGCAGCGCAGATATATCTGATCCAGATGATGGAAATGATCTCTCGGATACTTCAATGAAATATCCATTTCCATTTGTCAGTGTCAAAAAACCATATCCACACTTGAAGTTATTTCTTTTGGATCATGATACTTTCATTATCGGAAGTATAAATCTCACACAAAATGCTCTGGATAATAATCGAGAAACTGCATTTCTTATAGAGAACAATCCAAAACTCTATAGTCAAGTGAAAAATATCTTTTTACAAGATTGTTTTCCTGAAAAAGTTGCAAAAAAATAATGCATATGGTAGCATAGTTGTATGAAGCCCATAAGTAAAAACATATTAATGTGAGTTCTTTCTGTTATAGGAAGTATTTTTCTTGTTGTTTTTTCTATCATATTTGCTGGAAATACCGATGAACAAAATTCCCCAGATACTCAAAATAAATGGTATACTATTCAAATCCAGAAGGCATGAACTGATGATGCATCGATCAATCAAACTCTTCTTAATAAACAAAGTCAAAAACTCTCTTTGAATACTCCAGTAATTGCTAATTTTGGAAGATTAGTTTCGTATTTGTATATTTCTCCTGAAGGAGTGCAAAAAAATATGCTTATCCAGACTGGCGCGACCGATGTCACGGTCAATGCGGATGCTGGTATTGTTTCCTTGTATGATCTTTTCGCTCACTATAGTATCCACTCTGACCGATGATCTTTTCGACTTGATCAGATTACCAATGGAAGTTTTTATGTTGGATATGAGCCAGATGGAAAAGTTTCGATCTATTCGATTGACGGAGTTGCACGCCTCACTTTTCTCGATAAATGAGTCGAGATGACAAATATGGTTCTTTTCCCAGGTTCATATATTCACTTTGATCCAAAAAGAAATGCATCTCTGAAAGATGCTGATCTCTTCCGTATTATCACAACACTTGATGTGACCAATAATGAAGTGTTTGAGTTTGTAAATCCACGTGTGAATATAGGAGATGATCGAGATACATTTTTTAATTATCGGCTTCCACCCGAAGCAAAAACTCTTTTCCAGATTCTTTCGCTTTCTTTCAAGTCGCGTGTAGATAATGTAAACAATCTCAAAGATTATGGACTGAAGACGGCTTATTCTATACCAGAAGATGCACTCCGATGAGTGATCAATCCAACAAAAATCAATCATCAGATGCTTTTACAACTCTCATGACTTCTTTCCCAAGTAGTCAATCCAAATGCAAATCTGAACGATCTCGTTGTCAAAATCGGAAATATTTATAATTCCGCGAAAAATATGAATATCGAGGGTGCCAGTGCTAAGAAAACTATTGAACAATTTCTATTGGATGGACGGTTCGCTCTTTATGGTGGTGCGACCAACGCCCGTTATCAAGATATTTATGAGGCTATTGCTCAGATGATATGAATCCAAAATGATGGATGAAACTCTAAATTATTTCAAAATCTTTCCAATATTTATTCTCAAAATTTATTTAACCAAAAGAAAACTGGTACAGTCAATACCATAAAAATAGATACATATTGACAGACAGCGGCTGAACTCAAGAGAACTCTTTCTCAAGGAGGTATCAATCAAAAAGACTATTTTGATATCGCTATCTATGCTTACAATATCCTGAATAAAGCAGAAATATCACCTGCTCTTCTTTCTTTGGATACGATGAGTGATTCCGTGACATATGATTTATTAACTACATTTTTATATGCCACGAAAAAATATGTTGATTCTATTGCTGATCTGGATCTCCAGAAGCGCACAGTTTCAGGATTTAGTTCACAGTTTTATGATCATACTCTTACCACTGTCGCCAATTCTTTATATAAGAACTTCACTATTTCATCGAGTGGTTCACTTTTCTTGGCTTCCGATTATATAAAATGAGTTTCTGTACATTTACCGGACGGATTGATACAAAATATAGCTTGATTTAATGGTATTTTGGATGATATTGCCCCAACAGTTCAGGATATATTTCTTCAGACAAATGCCAATTCTGACGTCGGTATACACATAAAAAAAGCACTTCTACGGATCAAAGGATTTCAAACCATGATCAATCCAGATACGTATAAAGATTATGTAAATGCACCTTATAAAGTTGATTCAGATGAGAAAAATATCCCACTTCCACTTTTAAATTCTGATTTGACTACTCTTGTTTCATTTAGTCCCTCAGATATAAATGCACAACAAAATTCTGGGGATATATCACTCGATGCACGTATGTCGACTATCAGTACTTTGTTTCCAAATGTCGATAAAAGTACACTTGTTCGTTCGGGTTCCGTGATAAAGATATCTGATGTTCCACTCCAGGTTTGACGTGATGATGGGACTTCTTCTTCTATCAATATGTCTCTGGATATCGAAAATCAAAATTCCCTGAAGAATATAAGCTTTGAATATGATGGAAATGTCGTTGCCGTTTCTATCGACGCTATGAGTGTTCCTGTGTACACAAGTTTCTTCACACAGATACAATATTATCTCAGTGTGATCGATTCTATGAATGCAGCAAAGGGAACAATTGAAAATCCTATCCGTATCTTACCCATACAGAGACGTATAAATATAGGTACCAATCTTTATTCCGTGCTTATTCCATAAATTATTCTTTCGTATGTGCATGATTCCATGCACATATTTTTTTCATATCTCCCGAAAGGAGTATTTTTGGAACGTCGATCCCTTCAAATATTTCTGGACGAGAATATTGTGGATATTCTTTTTTTCACTCAAGTGCGTTGGAAAAAGATTCTTCTTTGAGAGATTCTGGACTGAGCGCTCATGGTATCAGTCTGATAACACTATCTATCCATACAAGCGATGCGAGTTCACCACTGGAAAGTACATATTTACCGATAGAAATTTCTTCTATATCGAATAATTCAAAAATCCTCTCATCTATTCCCTCATAATGACCACAAATCAGACAATAGTGTATATCTTCAGTTACGATATAAGATTCACATTTTTCCTGTGTGAGTATATTTCACCGAGGTGATGGGTAGAGTATTTTCATCTTACCAAATTCTTTTTCTAGATCTCTGAGTGCATGGGTGAGGGGTTCGATCGTGAGAATCGTGCCAGCTCAGCCACCATATGGACGATCATCGACTCTTCGGGTATTTCTCACGGTCCAATCAGTAAGATTGTGAAGACTATATTCAAAGAGCCCCTTTTCTTGGGCTCTTTTGAGAATACTGCTATCGAGATATGTTTTCATACTTTCAGGAAAAAGTGAAAGTATGTGTATATGCATCATCAAGTTTATTTTATATCAAGAAGTTCTACATCGAAGTAAAGTGTTTTTCCAGCAAGTGGGTGTGTATTTGGTGCTTCTACGGTCACAGTATCTCCACTAAATGATTTGATTGTGATCGTTCCTCCATTATTTGGAAGTGTTGCAACTGCTCCTTCCTTAAACTCTTTTCCGTAAAATGGACTATTTTGATTTTCTATATCGAGAGTGATTCCTGTTCCTTCGATTGATTTGATAGTAAACTTTATTTTATCTTTCTCTGAAGTTGCTCCTACTATAACCGTCTTTCCGTAAAATGGATTTTGTTTGTTGTCGATAGAAAGAGTGATATTGTCACCGTCAACTTTTGTTACTTTTGCAGTCATATCTTCTCCTCCAGTAAGCGTCTGTCCTACAGTGAGATCTTTTCCTTGCTCTCCGAGCATAGCACGACTGACTGTCTGAGAAATAGTATCTGCAAGCATGTTTTTGTCTACCGTTGTTGTAAATGTAGGAGCAAGGCTATTTCGTGGATCAACTTCTGTTTTCACAAGTTCTCCATATCCATCCTTTGGTGCTACGACGATTATTTTTTTCTCACCTTTTTTCATCGTTGCCACTCCTGCCTCAAATCCAGGAACTACTTGGTTCGTTCCGAGTACAAATTCGAATGGTTTATACGTTGTTCCACTTTGATAAAGTCCAGCTTCTTTGGCAACAGATTCGATACTTGTATCGACTACTTTTCCAGTTGCTGAGTCTTCATGAAGTGTATAGTTTAGAGTAACCATCATGTTTGCCTGAGCAGCACCAGTCGCAGAAATATCTACGCCTGTTTGTGTTATGGGTGCAGTAGCTGTCATATCATCACTATCTTTTGACCATGGAAGGCTGCAAGATGCAAGAAAAAGAAGAGAAAGGGGAAGAAGTATGATTTTTTTCATATATAAAAATAAGGATAAAATACCCGCCCATTGTAAAGATTTTCTTATTTTTTCAATCCGAGAATGGCTAGCTCTATTGCAAATATACGTCATAATTCAGGATCCTTCATACCTTTTCCGCTTCGGTATGCGATATTTATGGAAAGCATTTCATTATAAAAACTTTTTAGTTTTTCATAAGAAATTTTTGCATTGTATGATTTTGAAAGCATGTACGGATTTATTGTTATCAATTTTCAGATTTCTCGCTCCGTTTTTCCATTATTTTGGAGACTTTTTACATATATACTGGATCTGAGTATTCCTATGAGTAAGGGAATAAGTGCGTATATATTGGTACTCTGCATGATATCTCTAAAAAGTGAAAGTGCATTTTTCGAATCACCCCTGAGCAGTGCATCAGAAAGATCGAAAATTTTTCATGATGATTCTGTCAGTATCGAATCATTTACATCATCTTCAGTTATTTTTTGTGAAAGAGAAAGGAGTGAAAGCTTTTCGAGAGAATTCCCTATCGAATCAGAAAGAGTTTCTCGTGTTCATTCTCTTCATGATTCTGCTTTTTTATACGCTTCTATTATTTTTTTTATATGATCTTTTTCGACTCATGGAAAACGATCGCACCAGGTCGATATATTCCAAACATCAGAAAAAACCCTTTTATCAGCAAAACTTTCGAGCCACTTCAAGAGTTTTGAAGTTTTTCCTGAAAGTGTGAGATTCGAAAAAATAAGAAAGTGGTCATCGGGAAGTGTTTCACATATTTTTATCAGTTTTTCTTCACTTTCAGCTGACTTTATATCTTTTTTACTCGGAGTGTTTTCTATATCATCTTTCTTGAAGCTTTTTTCATTTTTCGAGATCGTTCCACCACTGACACAAAAAAGTCTTTTTTCAGCAAAAAGTCATACAGAAACCATTTCTCCTTCGAGTTGGCTCCAATTTTTCACTTCTTCTATACGAAAAACATCGATATTGAGTCCGTCCTGACTTTCACGAAAACGTCTTTTCCATCGACCGAGTTCCATGCTGACACCATAATTATCAACTCCACTGATATAGATGATATTTTTCCGTTTTTCCATTGTTGTAGTATAGCTCAGGATGATAAAATGCAAAATAAAAAATCCTCATATTTTATGAGGATTTTTTTCGATTTTTAAACAAATTATGCTTTTTTCTTGAGAAGATCACGGATCTCTCCGAGAAGTTCAAGATCAGTTGGTCCTTTTGGAGCTGCCTCCACTTTCTTTTTTGGAGTGGCTTTCGAAATAGCTTTCACTACCAAGAAAATACAAAACGCAACGATGATGAAGTTCACGAGGATCGTGATGAAGTTACCATAAGCGATCACGGCTCCTATTTTTTTTGCATCAGCGAGTGATCCAGTGACTGCAGGATTTCCAAATGCATAGTACAGATTTGAAAAATCGAGACCACCAGTCAGTTTTCCTATAATCGGCATCAGGATATCTTCCACGAGAGAAGTAACAATCTTACCAAAAGCACCACCGATAATCACACCGACAGCAAGATCAACTACGTTTCCCTTCATCGCGAATTCTTTGAATTCTTTGACTACGCTCATAAAAAGAGTGTTAAAAATTAAACATGCTAATTGTATATATTTTTCTTTTCTTTTCTATTTTTTATATCTCGGCTTTTTACTATATTTATTTATAAGTATGAATCGAAATATTTTTTTCTCCATCTTTTTTTGTTTTTTTCTCCTTTCTTCATGTGCTCATGAGAATCAGGTTGATCTGACGACTGTTATTTTCGATATTGAAACATCGAAGGGATTTCATTGTGGAAAAGGTATACAGATCGATCCAACACATATTTTTACGAGCAAACATATCATCGAATCTCGAACTCTCTCGGATCTTTGTAATATCATCAAAATCAATTGAGAAAGATCAAAAATTATCAGTATCGAAAAAAATCCAATCTCTGATTCCGCTATTCTCGAAATATCGAAACAAAATCCAAATCAATTTCAGTCGATTCGTTATCCATCCCAATCCAAAATAATCAAAGATCTCCCCGTTTTTTTCATGGTTTCTCGGGCTGGATCTTGGGTCAAAATCTCTGGAAAAATCACCAATGTTTCCACGAGTTATCTCGGGTATGATTCTTCTCTCAAACAAGATAAAACCTATACGTGAGCAGTAGAGACAGATATACTCCTGGATCCATGAGAAAGTGGAAGTCCAGTTTGGACTCTTTCTGGTGAGCTTCTCTGAGTCGTGAGTGCGGTTTATGAAGAAGGGAAGAGGAGCTATATTGTTCCTATAAAATAAATCCCAACGGAAAG
>CANBWW010000007.1 GCA_947373235.1 Candidatus Altimarinota bacterium
GAGTTTTGCATCCATCTTTCGAGAAAGGATCGTGTGGATACGAGAAAGAGAAAGGAAAAATGAAAGTGTGGGTGAAAGTGATGGCATAAAATATACTTGAATATTAATTGATATATCAAGTATATAGAAAGTATAATAAAGTCAAAATAAAAAAGATGAATTACGGTAATTCATCTTTTTTGCATTATTGTCTACAATCCATTTCCAAGTTCCAGATATTCCACTGTTTCGAGCTTCCCACCAAGAAGGCCGCCAAGATCACCATACATTCCACCAGTATTTTTGATCACTTGTTCGAGAAGAGATTCTCGTTTTTTCCATCTGGATTCGAAGGCTCGACGCTCTTCTGCAACTTGATCTTGCATCTGCCGGAATGCATCGATGATATTCTCTACCTTATCCTTGAACTTTGCACTCGTGAGATAGTTATAGAGGACTTCCATCTTTTCATCTTTGGATACGAGTGAAGTACGTAGGTGTGCCATCGACTCGATCTGACCGCGGAGCATCATGGCGATCGGGAGAACATATGCCCACTCCACGAGCCAGACTCATTTATATAGACCAAATTTTTCTACATCTTTCGGAAGCACCGCAGTTACGAGGATAGAAACATCAGCATTTACTCGGAGACGATCTTCTTTGAGTTTTTCGACCCATCCATCTGACCATGCCTTTGTATTTTTTGATTCCCAGGCGATCACACCGACTGACTGACCAAATTCACTTCTCACTTCCTGGATGATATCCGCTCACTTGATTCATTTTTCTACATCGGAAATGATATCGATCGGGAAGTTTACTGAAAGGAGTTCTTTGAGTGCGTCTTCTTGGATCTCACCTTGGATCTGCATGGATCATTGGTCTCATTTTCTTTTTGCATCTTCGATCGAGCGTTGCATCTGTTGGATTTGTTCATCTTTGGCTTTGAGTTTTTTCTCATTTTCGAAGGCGATCTTCTCGATCTCGAGTTTGATCTTATCTTGAGATTGTTTTCCATATTCTTCTTCGAGCTTTTTGCGCTCCTCGAAACGAGCCTTATCTTTTTCTATTTCCATATTTTTCTTCAGTGAATCGAATTCGCTCTGTTGTCTAAGAAAATCCATTTCCTTTTTCCGTGCATCGATCTCGAATTTTTTCAGATTTTCGAGTTCTATGGTTTGTTTTTTTGTTTGTTCTTCGGCTTCGATCTTAGATTTTGCGATCTGATCCTGAGCCCATGCAAGTGCTCTTTTATCCGAGTCAGCCTTGATCTGGATTTCGAGTTTTTTCTCGAGTTCTATTTTCATAGTTTCGAGTTCGTGTTTTTGTGCATCATCGAGTGAGAAGTCACGATGACAGTGAGGACAGGTGATGAGATTGGACATGGGATGAGATTATGGATTATAGAGAAAAAGAAATGCCTTCTTTCCCAGCTTCTTTCTTGAAACTTTTTGCGAATTTCTTATACTCCGATTATAGTTCTTTTCTCGGATTTACAAGCCAATGTCGTGAACATCTGATATCATCTCTTTTGACTTATCCCACGAGGTACCAAAAACCATCGATGTGACGGGATTTTTCTATATTTCCGAGCTGCATGCGATCCGTTCGACGAAACCACTTTTTGATACGATCAAGCCAGGAAAAGGAAAAGTATATGATCTTTCAGTTTCGAAAAAACTCTCCGTAAATCGCTTCCGTACGCTCGCGATGCTCGATCTGGCTCGAAGTGATCTCTTTGAGATTTCGAAGTTTGAGTCCGTTCTTCTCGATGAGAAACCCCGACTCCGGACGATCGATCTGTGTCCACCTCTCATGATCCCGTATGGTTCGCTCGATATTCGTGAATCGAAACCGATCATTTCTGAGAAAAAATACGCTGATCTGTATAAGCGAAATCTACCAGTTTCTCTTCATACTCGCCGCATCGTGAGAAATTCTTTTCGGTATGTGAAAAAAAATAAAAAACCGATTTTTGCGACGATTGCTCTGCTTTTCTTCCTGACTTTACCAACTCTGTTTTATGTGAAGTTCCTCGTCGAGTCTTCTTATACGAAGCTCCTTTCTCTAAAAAATGTAACCGATATTCATAATTGAGTTTCATTGATTCATGAAGCAAGAGACGGATTTGAGCGAGCAAATATACTTTTTTTTCCATTTCGAATCATCCCAAATGATACGATCAAACTCGCTGGAATAGCGATCGATGGTGGTCGTTCACTCACTCGTGGACTTTCGACTGTGCTCACAGATATCCCACTTGGTTCTGGTGCGATTTTCTCTGGATCGATTATATCATCAACTTCAGATGATCTTGGTCCATCATTTCGTCCGGCTTCTCGAGATATCCTTCCATTTTCTGCGTTTGGCATCGATAAACCGACCGAGTGGCTGCATAAAAATAAATCCAATATCGCTTCGCTCCAGTCTTCTCTTCTCGATGCTTCTCGTGCCTATGTTCGTGCTGAAAATATAGACAATCCAAAAGCGGCAGAAGTCGCACATATCGGTCAGTGAATATCCAAAATAGCCGATCTGCTCTGAAAATATCTGCAAAATGAGCCGGCAGTTCTTTCACTTCTTGGGGCAGAAGTTCCTCAGAGATTTCTTATATTTAACCAAAATCGTGATGAGATCCGAGCAAACGGTGGTTTTCCTGGTTCTATTCTCAGCTTTACGACTTCTTATGGAAATATTCTCGATTTCCGTACGGATGATGTCTATTATTATGACTGGAATCTTTATCCAGCAAAAGAAATCCCACCACCAGGACTTTCATTGCTCAGTGATAATTATGGACTCCGCGATGTCAACTATTATCCAGATTTTCGTGATACCCTCGAAAAAGCAAATGCCTTTGTCGAAAAATCTGGGGATGCGACGGTAACGGTTGGAATGGCTATCAATCAAGGAATCGTAGAAAATATCCTCGAAAAAGTATGAGACGTTCCCGTATTTATTTCGAGTTCTGGTTCTCTGAATTCTGGAACGACGATCACTTTCAATAGTGAGAATTTTTCTACGCTTATGTCGACGCTCACGGAGCTCCGATTTGGTGAAAAAGTTACTTCCAAGGATACACTTTTTGCATTTATGCATGCACTCGCTGGAAAAATCAATGAAAAACGTGATTATGCGGAAGTGATCGACTTGATAGAAAAAGCTTTTTCTGACGGAGAAATCCTCATCGCTTCTCGTGATGATGAACTCGATAGTTTTCTTGCCACGATCAGAAAACCACTTCCATGGGAAATAAAAAATGAAACGAATACCGGAACACTTTCTGCTTCTGATAACTGGATATATCCGGTTTTGACTTCTGTTTCTGGAAACAAATCTGATCGCCTTATGAAACGTGTTTATACGAGTGAGACGACCGCACTTGGGAATTGTCAGTATGAAAATACACTTACATTTACGCATACTCATGGATACAATTCGGATGCTAAAAATGAGATAGAAAAATATCTCGATCTCATGGGCGTCACGGACAGTACAGAACGTGAAAAAATGCTTTTTATCCAATGAAATGGTATAAATAAGACATTTCTTCGTGCGTATGTACCGCTTGGTGCTACTTTGACAGGTTCTACAGCGGGCATAGATACACAATCTGATGATCAGAAAACAGAGTTTTCATTTATGCTTTCGACTCCAGTTGGCGGAAGTACGACAAAACAGTTTCAGTACATTCTTTCGATCCCAAATTGCCAAAATCAGGCTTCTTTGGCTTCTTGGTATCGTCAGCCATGACTTCAAAATACTGAGATGAAGAGTCGTTAAGATTTTGACCATAATTCATGAAAAACACCCTTTCTACATTTTCATTTTATCGATTATTTATCGGTCAATTTTTTGTATTTCTTGGGATAATTTTCTTGGGATGTGGAATATTTTCTTCCGCGAAAAATATTTCTCAGATAAGAACATTATGGATCGTAGATACTTCACTTTCTATGGCGATCGAAGATACAGGAAACAATCCTGATATGATCGTACAGAATCGTCTGGAAGAAGCCCAAAAAATCATCCGTTCCTATTCTGGATGAGTAGGTGAACAGTCACTTATTGCCTATGCTCGATCGCCAGCATTGATTCTTCCATTTACCGCTTCGCAGGAAGCATTTTCTCGAGCCGTAGATAACTTGTCTATAACTTCTTCTTTTTGATGAAGTGATATCCAGAGTGCATTTTCACTCGTAAATACCCTCTATAAAGATGTTTCTTTTCCTATTCAGATATTTCTCCTGACCGATGGATGAAATACGGGAAATGATATCCTTCCTCTACTTCCATCATCTGCTCATCTGACGATCGTGGGACTCGGAAGTGATGTGGGTGAAAAAATTCCTATCTGATATGATATATCTGGTGTGCGTCGGTATAAAACATTTGAAAATCAAGAAGTCACAGTTCCATATGATCCGATTTTTTTGAAAAAGATGCAAAATACATATCATGCTGATTTGATTCGCATTTCAGATATTTCCCATCTTCCAATACTTAAAAATACTCAAAAAATAGAACTTTTTTCATCATCAGGAGCATATTTCTATTTCTTTATCGGATCGATGTTTTTGATTTTTTGATATTTGTTTCATCCATATCGTTTGTCTGCATCATGAAAAAATCGCGCTTAATCCTCATATTTTTTTGTTGTTTTATCCTTACCAGTATGGGAGTTTTTTCCAGTACTGTTTTTTCTAGTTTCTGTATTTCTACTAGTATCTTGCAAAAGAGTATTTGCAGTGAATTTTCCTCGGAATATCTCTATAATCATGCTTTACAGAAAGCAAAATCTGGAGATTTTTCTGGTTCTCAAAATATACTTTCTCATATTTCTCTCATAAATTTTCCTGAAAAATCATCGTATTATGAACTGCTTGGTGATGTTATTTTTGCCTCTAGTGGAAGTGTCGATGATGTAATGACGAATTATAAAAAATCCTTCGACCTCAAAAAAGAACCACGAGTAGAAAAAAAGATATCTCTTCTCGAAAATCATATTTCTGGAGAAAAAAATATTCCGTCGTCTCTTTCTGGATCAGAAATCACTTCATCATTTTCTGGATCGGCGGGAGCTCTCGAATCATCACATGAAAAAATAGAATCGGATGAACAAAATCGTTCCAAGTTTCTCTCATTTCCGAGTATGACCGATACAAAAACAGCGATTCAGGATACGATTGATTTTGTGGATTCTGGAAAAGAACGAGTTGATTGGTAGCTTCTTTTTATATCTCATCCTATGAATTTTCTCGAACTGACACTCATCACTACGGTTCGTGCTTACCAAAAAATCCTCTCACCAGATCATTCTGTTTGGGCAAGATCACTTGATAAACCACCATATTGTAAACATATCCCTTCATGTAGTCAGTATATGATCGAATCGATAGAAAAAAAATGAGCATTGAAGTGAACTGCTCAGTGAATTCTCAGAATTTTACGTTGTAATCCATGGTCAAAGTGATGATATGATCCTATTGAAAAAGCAATAAAATAACTTCTCATCTTGAGAAGTTATTTTATTTATGCTGAAAATATGATTTTTTCGAGCATTTCTGCCAGTTTGATCTGATTATGCTTATAGAGGCTTTTTCTGTCTATCAGATCATCTTCGATAATGTGTACTTTTCTGGATTCGAGATAGGCACGTTCATCGGGAGTGATATAGATGTATTCCCCACCTTTTACACTGATATCCGTTTTGAGTCTTTCCATATCTTCAGCATCCAGATCGAGTTCTTTGTTATTGGCAACGACGATATCGATCGGTTTTCCAAGGTATCGTTCTATTTCGAGAACAAAATCGAGGATCGCATATCCGTTCGTTTCTCCTCATTTATTCGTATTGTTGGCTATGTAGATGATTTTGGCATCGAGATAACGGATGAGTTCCTTCATTCCACCGATGATGAGATTCGACAGAGTAGACGTATAGAGATCACCAGGAGCGAGGATGATATAGTTCACATCGGTCATCGCACGAACGATAGATCCAGTGTATCTCGCACCATGGGATCATTGCATGAGTGAGAGATTGATAATCCGTGAATCATATCCACAGACATTACTGATATTATCTTGTCTTTCGATCGTCTGGCCATTTCCGAGAGTTGCTTGTATGTATGCAGCATCGGTCGTAACGGGAATAATTTCAGGTTTTACTTCGAGAAGTTCATGCATCGATTCCATCATTTTTTCATAATCTTGATCAAAATGATAAAACAAAAATCCCATAAATATATTTCAGAATTTATGTCAGTTAAGTGGCTGGTGAATCGGAAGTTTTATATCAAAAAATGCGAAATTGATTTTTTCAAGAAATTCGTAGGCTCCGGCCATTTTTGCTATATCACCGAGTGTAGTTGCATCGATCGAAATAATATCTTCTAAAACGGTTTCAAAATATTTCTGAAAATCATCTCTGTATTCCGACTGAGAAAGTACATAAAGACAGCGTCTGAGATCACCAGGAGGAGGGAAGTGGATAGAGAGGTCATCACGAAAATATTTCATCAAAAGTCCCGTTGTCCGTCCATCATCGCTCATGGAGACAATCGCAGAAAGATCGATCCGATCCTCGAAAACTTCATGAATTCCGGAAAGCATATTTGAATGACCGTTTCCACCACCGATGGTGACAATATGAGGTTTTTTAGTGTGCATAGTCTTGAAAGGTAAAAAGTTCTTTTGGTGATTTGATATTTATGCAGGGAATCGGATCGGTCATAACGGGAGTGTCATTGCCATATTCTCAGAAATTATCTCAGAAATATATTGCTTTATCGGATCAAAATTCATAATTTTGATAAAGATGCTGGAGTCCATCATATTTTGTGCAGAGTGTTATATCGATCGTGGTCGATCCCCCAGGAATGATCTCTCAGAGAGGGAAATATTGTTTTAATATATTTCCATAGTGAATACGTTTTTGCTTATCTGGATCGAAGTTGTTTCTTGCTTCTTTGCTACTTTCCCGTGGAATACACACGAGAGAAATCATAGTATCAGATCGATCCTCTATGGTGATATAAAGATGTTCTTGTTCATTGATATATGTAACTCATTTTTCGATATCTTTCCTATATATACTGATATTTCCCTCTAGGGAAGATACTTTCTCATATTTTTTCTTGTCAGAATATTCATATATCTCAGAGCCATTCGAGCAAGCAAAAATCAGATTCTGGAAGTTTGTATTTCCTCAAAGCTTCTCGAGAATCTGTGTTTCCAGTGTTTCGATATTTCTTGCAGTAAGGATGATACATTTTTTTGTTTCGAGTAATTTCGTGAGAAAAATAACTCCATCGCTATCAAGAGCTTCGTTTGGTTCCGTAATCGTTCCATCTTTATCGAATATAAAAATCCCCCGGGTAAAGAGAGTTAGATTTTGTATAAATTCCTCAAAAGTAAAAAGCATAAGCATCAATATTTTCGCATATCGTAAGGAAAAGATATTTTGAGTCAAATGAAAGCATATTTTTCTAAAAAATAGATAGATTTTTGCCTTTTTTAGGGTTTTTCTTATACTTTCGATATGAATTCATTTCTTTTAGAGAACGTTGAGATCGGTCATTTTTCAGGATATAAAACTCAAGTATTTGGGGATTATTTTTCAGAAATCATATCTGAAGATGACCTCTCAAAGCTTCAAAAGGCATACCATTTTTCGATCGAAAACAATCTTCCGTTTCTCATCATCGGTGGCGGTACCAACATGCTCTTTGTGAATGATCATTTCGAAGGAGTGGTGGTGAAAAATAGTTTTTCTACGTGGAATTATGCTACAGAAAAAAAGATTCTCAATGCATGATCAAATGAATCTATTTGGAAGATCGCACAAAAACTCGAAGAAGAATATAGTCAGGATATCTGGCATCGATTTATCGGGCTTCCTGGTTCTCTGGGAGGTGCAATCTATGGAAATGCAGGATGTTTCGGCCTGGAAGTGGAGTCCAATTTTCTCTCGTGTGAAGTTTTCGATATGCTTTCGGGTATTCGAAAAACTCTTTCCAAAAATGATATGGATTTTTCTTATCGTCATTCGTATCTAAAAGATCATCCAGAACTATTTCTTCTGAGTGCGACTTTCGATTTTTCCGAAAAGCGAGAAAAATATCATTCTGATGTGGATAATATCGATTTTCGAGAAAACAAACAACCAAAAGGGAATTCATGTGGAAGTTTTTTTAAAAATCCTTCTCGTGAAGTGTCAGCAGGTTTTCTTATAGAAAAAGTCTGACTGAAGTGATACCATCATGGATGAGCCTATTGGTCTGACTTGCATGCGAATTTCCTCATGAGTGAAGGAGAAAGTTGTAGACCATCTGATCTTCTGGAACTCGTTCGATTGACACAAAAAAAAGTACAAGATGAAACGTGATACGAACTTGTCAACGAAGTAAGAATTATAGAAAATAAAAAATAAACTCCATGTTTTGATATCAAATCATTAATTATCCTGATCATTTTTCTCTTGATGAAACTCGAATTACTGAGATTTTTCGGATTATTTCAGAGATAGTCGCTGTTGAACAAAAATGAATTTTGAATATTGCCTTTCTTTCGAATGAGGAAGTACAAGAATTGAATCTTATCCATCGTGGTATCGATAAAAATACAGATGTACTTTCTTTTCATTATTTTGAGGATTTTTCTGATATTTCCAGCGAAGACATCGCTTGAGAATGTATCTTCTCTGAGTCAAAAATCCTTTCCCAATCTGCAGAATATCATCACACTCTGACAGAAGAATTCGAAATTCTTTTGATTCATTCGCTGCTCCATATCATCGGATACGATCATGAATCAGATGAAGATTATCATGCGATGGAGTCATATGAGTCACCTATACGTGCGAAAATGTGACTGAATATAGAAAGATAAACTTGCAATATCAAAAATTTCTCTATAATCAGCCCTTAGAAATAAGGGCTATCGACTTGGCGGGATAGCTCAGTTGGTAGAGCAATAGACTGAAAATCTATGTGTCCCCGGTTCAAGTCCGGGTCTCGCCACCATAAAAAATAAAGATAACTCTTATTTCTGAAATCCTCTCATCCGAGAGGATTTTTTTATTAAGAGAATATACTGAGTGTCAATCCCTTTTCATATTTCCCTTTATGATTCATAAAAAATTGGGTATAAAAGAATGGTAATATTTTGAATCTATTTTGTGTATGTCGCCTTTTTTTCTTGCTGCTTCCTCTTTTGTAGTCCTTCTTATGCTCGCAGCTTGAGTGAGTTATTGGGCCAAAAAAATAAAAATACCACCAACCGCTGCTTTAGTAGCTGTCTGAATGTTGATGGCGGTTTGAGCAAATCATCATATTTTTCCATTTATTGATGACTTTGAACTCACTCCAGACATTCTTTTTTATGCATTTCTTCCGATTTTGCTTTTTGAATCTGCTTATGAGATCAGATATAGTGAGCTCATGAGAAATATCCGATCGATCAGCGCCCTTTCTATACTTTCACTTTTGATTTCTGCGTTTTTCATAGCGTTTGTATTGAGATTTATTTTTGGATGGATTGGCATCGAGATTCCGTTTATAGTTTCACTTCTTTTTGGTGCATTGATTTCTTCTACAGATACGGCAGCAGCCCTGAGCATTTTTAAAGAAATATGAGTTCCTCGTCGGCTTAATCTCCTTTTTGAAGGAGAAAGTCTTTTTAATGATGGAACGGCGATCGCACTCTTTTTAGTGGTTCTATCACTTTTGGAATCACACTCATCTGGAAGTGTATTGCCAGAACATCTGAACTTTTATGGAGTTTTTATGGAGTATTTTTCAGATTTTTTTTGAATACTTTTTCCGTTTATTGATGGATTTCTTTCTATCTTTTTGATGATCTTTTTTGGGATTTTTATCGGTATTGTTATCGGTATCCTTTTTTCAAAATTGATGCAAAATATTGAGCATGATACCTATTTCGAGATTACACTTTCTCTCGTGCTTGCACATGCGACTTTTCTTTCTGCTGAACTTATCAATCATTTTCTTTTTCCTGTTTCAGGGATTATAGCGACTGTGGCAGCCGCTATGGTACTTGGAAATTATGGTCGTTATAAGATCAGTCCAAAAGTAGAAGCAGTGATGGAAAAATATTGGTGATTTTTTGCTTTTGTAACCAATAGTTTGGTTTTTATTTTAGTTGGAATGATGCTCGTCAATCTTTCTGTGAATTGGCGTCCACTGATTCTCCCTATTTTGATCACTATTCCTGTTGTGATCACTGCACGAGCAGTTTCTATATATTCTGTTTTTTGATTTCTCAATCGTCTAAAAAAAGAGCAAAGAGTTCCACGCGCATGGCAACATATTTTATCTTGGTGAGCGCTTCGAGGATGACTGGCAGTGATGATGATCCTCCTTATTCCAGAATGAGTCACCCATCCAGATTGGCATATGTGAGGAGTTTCGATTCGAGATTTTCTTATGTCTCTTACACTTTGAGTGGTGGTGTTTAGTATATTTGTAAAAACACTTACGATTGCTCCACTTGTCAGACATTTTCGTATTGATGCACTCACACCTATCGAAGAGTTGGAATACATCGAAGGGCGTATTTTGATGGCAACGGCTGCTATCGAAAAAGTGAAAAATATCCGTGAAGGAAAATATATCGATGAAGCGGAAGTACGCATGTTGACTGAAAAATACAAAAAAATTCTCTGAAAATCTATAGCTGATATTCGAAATCTCCAAAAATCCCAAGGAAATCATTTCCATATTCTTCTTCGTCAAGTGATCACACTCCATGCACTTGGTATAGAAAAATATCAACTTCAAAATCTCTACAAAACTCGAGAAATCCCAGAAGTTGTTTTTACGAAACTCATACAACGAGTAAGTTTCCAGATTCGTCGTGTACAATCTGGAGATTCTCAGATCCAGATTGGTAAAAATATAAAACCAAAAAAAGATATTTTTGAGAAAATCGGAAAATTTGTTATAGATCGACTGGAAGTTTCGATCGAGCCGATCAAAGCACAATATCTCGAAATTCGTGCGACTCATATCGTGATCAAGCGTGTTTTAGAATGACTTTCTGGCCTTGCAGAAATAGACTTCATAGCAAAAAGTCCTGAGTTCCAACAAGTAGTTGCACTCTATGAATGATTTCGTGATGCTGCGAGTCGTGAGCGTCGAGAGATTTTTAAAACGCATAAAGACTATCTCAGAAAACTCAGTGCGACGATGACTGAAAGATCACTACTGTGAACGGAAGAAGAAATTCTCGAAGATCTTCACATGAAAGAAATTATTTCTCCAAAACTCTACCTGAAGTTTCAGAAGACGGTTCGATAATCTTGGAATCAAAAATCATCGACTAGTCGATGATTTTTGATGCAAGTGTAGCATAAATATCTGCGCAGGCATTGATATTTTTGATACTTTTTTTTCTGGTTTTTTTGTTCCATGGATTGTTATCTATGATCGTGATCATTTTTTCTGGGGAAGTTTCATAGATTCCCATATTTATTTTCTGGAGAAGTTTCATATTTCATTCTTCTTGACCGGGAAGATATTCTGGTATAAGCAATGGAATATCACTTGCGATACACTCTGACATGATCGCACCGCCTGGTTTTCCAACAATTATATCGATGTCATGAACATGTTCTCTTATGGGAAGAAATTCGAGGAATTGGAAATTGTGAACTTCTGAAAATTTCTCAAAAAGTTTTTTATAGAGAGATTTATTCCTTGATCTCAAAATGATGATCTCATGATCTGTATTTTCTAAACCGTGGAGAAATTTTTCTGTGAATTTTTTCTTGAGTCATCAAAGAACGATGACTATTTTTTTATTTCCGATTTTTTCTTTTTTTAGGAAGTATTTCTTTTCGATCGGAAAAAAACTCGTAATTATTTTTCCAGGAAATTTTGCAAGTCTTTTGCTGAGTATTGCTTGTGAAAAATTATCGATCGTAAAAATAAAATCAAAATAATCCTCCATACTTATGTGCCAGAGGGGATGAATAGTGATCGCATCCGTGAGGACTATGCCTGTAGGGATATGTGTCAAATCTTTTTGAAAATAGTCCCCAAGAAAAATAGACCAATAGGGAAAAGTTATCAAAATCATATCTGGACTTGATTCTTTTATATGTTCTATAAATTTTTTCTGAAGTGCAGTTTTTGAAATGTGTTGGATGAGTTTCAGTACATTTTTATTTCCCAAAAAACGATCTGTATATTTCCATGCAGATTTATGAGATTGACAAAACTCTTCATAGTAATACTTTGTCCATTTTCCGATCATTCTCGGGAAAAAGATTGCCATATCTAAAACTTCTACAGTATCTCACTGTTCTTCTGAGTAGTTTTTAAGTGCATGGGTTGCAGATGTATGTCCAGATCCATACGAGCCTGTGAGGATCAATATCTTCATGTATAGTGGAAAGAAATTTTCGGTATTATATAAGGAAAAAGCAAAAAAGAAAAAGATAATCTTCCTCTTCATATTTCGATTCCATTTTTTTATTTCTTAATTTTTTGAAGTTTCCAGAGAAGTAGATTTCATAAGAAAAATACGAAAAATGCAAGGAAATAAAATGGAAATGATATATCAAGATTATAGAGACTTGATATAAGAATCGGACCCAGCATATCTGCAAGACTCGTAAAAAGTGTTGTGAGTCACATGTTTTCTCCATATTTTTGTTCAGACGAATAGTATGTAATCAGAGAAAAAATAGAAGTATTGGTATTCGATATTCCTATAATCGTGAGGGTTATTCCTATAATTGTAAAAGGAAAAGAGATATGAATTCATCCAGAAAGTATCATTCATACACTGATAAGGAAAAGTCCCAGGATCAGTATTTGTATTTCTGATAAATACTTGCGAACATATTTTAAAAGTCCACCTTGGTAAATAATTGCAATGATTCCCATGTATCCAAAAATGAGTGCAACTTCTTTTCCGCTTGATCTGTATTCACTCAGTAAAAACCATCCAAGAATCGTCTGCATTCCTGCAGTCGTTATTCATATAAGAAAAAGAATGCATCAGAGAATAATAATCGGCATTTTTGTATGAGTGATACTGTTTATACCGATTGTTTCTTTATTGGTTCTGGTATTTTTTGGAAGAAAAAAAAGTATATTTAAAAGGCTCAATAAGAGTACAAATGCAGATATATATCAGATTGTATGGAGATTTTCACCAATGAGTAGTGACCCAAAAAGTGGACCAGCTGTGAAGCCGATTCCCATGGCAGCTCAAACCCAACCCATGGCATCTATTCGGTTCTCTTTTTCGACAACGTCACCGATATATGCCTGTGCTACGGCAACTCCTCATCCACCAATTCCAGAAAGAAGTCGAGCTATGAGAAATAACATAAAATTCGATGACCAGGCAAAAAGTATATATCCAAAAATATTTGAAATGATGGATACAATCAAGAGTGGTTTTCTTCCATATCGGTCAGATATTCTTCAAAAAAAGATCCCTCAAATCCCCATTCATATAGCGGCTATAGAAATCGCAAAACCAGTTTCAGTAACTCCGAGGTGATATCACTGAATAATGAACGGTATAATGGGGAAAATAAAACTAAATCCAAGAGCATCAAGAAAAATGCTTATGAGAATTGGGCCAATTTGTTTGAGCATAGTGCGGAATGAATGATGAACGTTCCAAATTTGTTTTTGTCTAAAAAAGCATTTTAGAATATATATTGTACTTTTTCTCCGATTTCTATTTTTCCAGTT
This sequence comes from Candidatus Altimarinota bacterium, assembly GCA_947373235.1. Taxonomy (GTDB): domain Bacteria; phylum Patescibacteriota; class Gracilibacteria; order BD1-5; family UBA2023; genus CANBWW01. Next base: position 13,719 of record CANBWW010000007.1, read on the forward strand.
TTGATATTTTTGAGAGCAACTTCATCATATTCATCGACTTCTGGAGCATGCATCTCTGGTCGGATGATGATGGTTTTTTCTTTTACTGCCATGACATATCCTGGCTGTTCTTTCCCTTTTCTTTCGGCATTTTCTTCATCATAAATCTTTTCCAATAGTGGAGTGATCCGAGTGATCCGCTCTTTGGCTACACTTTCATCCACTTTTCATGGAAGTTTACTACTGGCAGCGAGAGATTCATCGTGGTACTGAAAAATTCCGACAGATTCAAACTGATATTTTTCTATAAACTTGCAGAGTTCATCGAAATTTTCTTCGGTTTCTCCAGGAAATCCAATGATAAAACTCGTTCGGATAAAAGAATTTTGAAATGTAGATCTGATGGTATCGAGAAAACTCTGAATATGTGCTTGATCATAGTGTCTTCCCATCGATTTCAGAATATTGGTACTGTAGTGCTGAAAAGGGATATCAAAATACGGAAGAAAATACTTCAACTGTGCAAGTTTTTCTAAGTGATCGAGTGTAAGAATATCTGGGTAGAGATAGTAGACACGATATTTTGCATCTATGCCCGACTCTTCGATCGTCTGGTCAATTTTTTCGAGAAGTTCCATAAGGAGTGGTTCTCCACCAGAAATATCTGTCCCATAGCGTGTGGTATCTTGTGAAATGATCTGGATTTCTCGGATTCCCTGAGCAAGCATGAGCTTCACTTCTGTAATAACTGAGTCTATTTGACGAGAAGTCTGTCGTCCACGAATCGTGGGAATGATACAAAAAGTACAGTTATTATCGCATCACTCAGCGATCTTAAGGTATTCATAGCCAAAAGGTGCATGGATATAGGCACGTACTTCATCTCCCTTCCAGACGAATGCTTTTTTTCATTTTCCTGGAGCTTCGATAGAAGCAAGATATTTCGAAAGTGTTTTTTCTTTTGACTCTTTATGAGCCTGTTTTGCACGGACGATCCCAGACAAGTTGAATTTTGACTTTTTGCCAAGTACCAGCTCTTCGATAACGGAATAACTCATAAAAGGAACGATCGAGTGGAGATTTTTGAGGCCCGCGAGAAACGCGTCATCCTTTACGCTTACATAACATCCCATGAGAATGAGTTTTTTCCCGAGTGCATCATAGTAGGAAAGTGTTTGTTCTGACTCTTCCCGAGCCGTAGATAGAAATCCACAAGTATTTACTATGACATAGTCCGCATATGGATCTTCAGGATTTTCTACGAATTCTATCGGAGTTTTATCTGAAAACTTTAAGATTTCACCGATCGCGTATTCGAGATCGACCATATTTTTCGAACAACCGAGATTGATAGCAGAGAAAGCAAACATAAGGGATTTTTTAGATTTTTCGAAGTATAAAAAAAAACTTGTAAAAAGCAAATTATTGACTATATATAAAAATATGTTAAAAAGAAATATGATAGATAAAGAATCGGCATGTCCTTTTTCTCATGAGCAAATCACTAAACTTCTTATGATTTTGCCAAAAAAAATCATCCAAATTCTAGAAATATGTGTTGGAAGAAATGGATGGAACTCTGGTATTTCGATTCTGGAAGATATGGCAGAGTCAATGATAGATGATTTTTCAGTTGAGGATTTTCAAAATGTTTGGAGTGATTCATTGAATGGTGCTCATTATATTCGAGATGACTTAGGAAAGAAAATTTCTCAGAATTTTACGTTGATTATTCGAGATCGATTTACTGCTAAAATATGATCTTTGGATAAGTATTATTTTTCGAAGAATCTTGAGAAGGATATGCAGTTATCAGAAACGGAAGTCGAATGATTTATTATAAATCTTCTTTCCGTAGCTTTTGCAGATATAATGGCGCTTGCATTTTTACAAAAAAAAGTATGAAATAGTAATGGAAAATTAAAAAAGCTTGTATATATAAATATGCAAAAGTGAGCCGTACAGGAGAACTTTTATATTCATAATATTGTATTTTCTGCTTGTGGTTTTTCTGATAAAAGCTCAGATTTTTCAGAAATTTCACAAAAAATCGAATATGATATAAGATCAATAGGGGTATATTCTCGTCAAGAATGTCCATTTTTCTATGCAAAAAATAGGAATGCTTGGGTAGATCAGATTTTCAGTAAAATGCAACAAATTAATTATGAATAATATTTTTTATAGAAATTCTTGTGATCGAGTAGATATAAAACATGTAACAAAAACACTGGAAGATTTTCCGGTTTTTTATCAGTTAAAAAAAATTACTCTCAAAGATCCTTTATTGCAAGAATATTTACTTTTATCGATAGATGAAATCTGGAAAAAACTTTCTGAATTTAGGAATAAAATACCTTGTGGAAATGCTCACGAAAGAAATGTTCTCTGAACGCCTATAGTATATCCAGATTGAATATCGGAAGAAGAATTTACTCAGGCTTTTCATGATATCATTTTATGAAAAGAAAATCCGATTTTTTATCAAGTGAGTCAGTTTAGTCAAGAACAATGAATGAATGCTGTGTCATGTAAACATAAAATCAATAACCTCAATTGCTATCATCCAGAAAAAACCTGACTTGCACAGTTATCTATTATTCTTTTGTCTTTTTTCCGTCAGAAAAATTTGTCTTTTGATTTTCATAAATCTATCGCATTAATAAATCAGTTGACTGATATTGATCTGCAATTTTCTAAAAATTATCAATTACTCGAACTTCAAGGGATAAAAAATTTACAGTTTGATATATGAGGAAAAGTCTGAAAACTCATAGAGTCTATTCAGTCAGATCTGAACATAGAGATAACATAAAAATATATCAAAACATTTTTATGTTATTTGTCCTGATTTTTCTATCCAAAATGTAAGAATTCAGAAAGGTTTCATCCTTATAGTCGGGAGAAATATTCTTGAATTCTATGTATTTTCAAAAGTTTTTCCTCGCATTTTTATTGCTTTCACTACCATGAGCTCTATTTGCTCGTATGGTATTTTCCTCTCTTTTTCCATATACAGTCGATGATACGAATCTCGAGTATATAGAAATCAGAAATACGGGTTGTGACACAGTAAGTCTTTCTTGATATATTCTCGAAGATGCGAGTGGAAAGAAATATATTTTTCCTGCTGGCACAAACGTGGAAAGTCATAAGACGAAACATATTGCTCGTCCAACTTCGAAAATCATCTTGAATAATGTGGATGAAAAAGTCTACATAAAGGATCCAGCTTGAGTGATTCTCGATCACTTTTCCTATCTCAAGTCAGATATATGAGTGGTTATTTCTATCCAAACAGTGGATGAGAATTGTACAACTCTATCAACAGGAAGTATAGATACAAATACTGGTACTCAAAATATTCCGATAGAAACTGGTTCCACTTTTCCATCAACTCAAACTGGTTGAGTGGTGAGTGGAGAAGTGGCTCCCATAGAAAATGGAACCTGAGAAAATGTCTCTACCGTTGCGACTTGATCAGTAAGCTGAGAAGCCAGTTTTTCAGGGATGTTCGATACTTCTGGAAGTGGAAGTATCATATCTGATTCCTGAGAAACACTCCCGTTTACTTGATCAATTATATCTTCTGGAGCACTTGATATTCCTATTTTTACTGGTTCTGGAACGACGAATTCAGGAGTGAATATTTCTCAAGATATTTCTGGAAGTAGTTACCAAAATCCTACCAATACAGGAATTATATTGTGAGATTTTTGAACAAGTACTAATAATACCGAAATTCCTTTTCCTGAAATATTTCTCACTCTTCAGTCACCGACGAATGCTGTTTTTGGTTCTGGATTTTTTGATTGCGGTGAACAAAATCCCTGCAGAATCAATACTAATTTTGATCCTATTTTTACCTGAAGTTTTCTCGAAAAAAACTATAGTTGTCAGATCATAACAGCAACTTGAATCCTTTCTACTTGTAATCCAAGTATTCTCTATTTTTCTACTGGATCGAGTTTTTCACTCAAACTCAGTGCAAAATCTGATACAACACAGTCGAGAATAGTTTCTTGGGAGGTGAGATTTTCTCAAAAAAATATTGATCTCGTATCAGCTCCAATAATTCATTCTTGATCCTTCAATTCAATAAGTTCCGGTTTGATAAATCCTCTATTAACTGAATCATGAAGTGATATATCGATATTATTTCCAGATATTTTTCCTACGTTTCAAGCCTATACGAATACAACTTTTTCTTGAGATACTTTCACTTGTAATACGAGTCCGTGTAGGCTCAATATGACGTTTGATCCGATTTTTACTGGAAGTTTTCTCGAAAAAAATTATCTCTGTCATATCCAATACTGAGCTGATATCTATGAAACATGCAATCCATCACAAATCTATCTGACATGAACTGGAGATATAGAAATCACTCTTATTGAAAAATATTCATGAGAAAAAAAGATAAAAATATTTCATATTATTCAGAATATTTATCCAGAAAAATTATCTCCGGAAATCAGAAAAAATGAAAAATGAGTCGAAATTCCCGATATAGAAGCTCCTATACCGATATTGGAATTAGATGGCAAGTGGAAAGATTATTTTTATAGAATTTCTGACACAGAAATGAATTGCTACAGTAACACTTGTAGTCTGAATTTTACTGCAGATAGATCTTATGATCCATGAGGTGGAAAAATACAATTTCTTTGGATTTTTGATTTCAATATTATCTCACGGTCGCGAGATCCTGGAGCACATAGTTATGGATTATGAGACCACATTATCACTCTTCGCGTTATCGATGAAGCTGGAAATATGTCCGAAATACTCTATCGTCTTCATGTTCTTGGGAAGCCTACAAAGGAAGTGAAGAAAAAAGTCAAAGATGAGAAAAATCTAAGCAATAAAGAAGAAAAAGCATTCTTGAAAATCCTTTCGAGCTTAAATACAAAACTTGATAAGCTAGAAAATAATATCGATACGAAGATTATAAAGGAGAGAAAGAAAAAACAGAAAAAATTGAAATTTACATTTTTTGTTCCACCAGAATTCATCTTGCAATGAAAAACAGGTATAAAAATCTCAGAAAATGAATATCATTGTATTTCTACCAAGAAGACATGTAAACTCAACTTCACACTTACCGGCACAATGAGTAGCTATCGTTATGAATGGATTTTTCCGAATCATTCGAAGTTTATCTGAAAAAACCCAAAAACGATTCCATTTTCATTGGGTAAAAATATGATTCACGTATTTGCTTATCAGAAAAATGGAACTATCCCATTATGGGAAAAAGATATTACTATAAAAGTCACTCAAAAGACCAAGAAAAAGAAAGTAAAAAAACCCAAGAAAATCACTCAAAAAAAGAATAAAAAATCGAAAGAACCTTGAGAAATTACTCCTATTTCTTTTCAAAAAGAAAATGCTGGTATGATGGGAATTCTTCTTTTTCTTGGATGAGGTGGTTCCATGTATGCCATCAGACAAAGAAAAAAGAAAAAGAATGATTTATAATTATTTATTCTTGGTTCCTTTCCTTTTTGAATTCCTGAGTATACATTTTTCGAACACTCGATTCGTCAAGCCTTTTTCCTTATTTTTTATTTGCAAATGTGAAAAAAAGGATAAAGTGAATATGTATTCTTTCTTCTCGCGTGCATCTGATCAGTATTTTTCTCTACAAAATACCGCATCCTCGCGCGGATGTCATAGTCTCCACTATGGGGTCCGATCCGCCGTTATCTTCTCGGGCAGAACTCGATGAGATCTCATCGCACACAGGGATAAAAATAGGTTATCAACGGTTAAGAAAGATTTAAAAAAATCTATTTCGTATGAAATAGATTTTTTTTATTTTGCATCTCATTCATTAGGAGTTTTTACATCATAGGTAAACTTTGCTTCTTGTTTTGGAGTTTCTTTTCCTTTGAATAACTTAAATATATTGATAGAGCGATTGAATATTTTTATAAATGTTCATATCCCAGGTGAACTCGTTGAAGTGTCTGTAGATGCGAATACAAAGAGATGAATGACTGGAAAAATGAGAAGAAAAAGTACTGGGCTGGAAGGATTTTTTATAAAAAATAATATATAAGAAATAATCAAAGTTATCAAAAGTCACTGTGTTATAATAAAACGGTATTCTTTATATTTTTGGATAAAAAGAGAAGGAAGAGTAAATATATTCCAGAAAGGAATACCTACACTTCTTATCGGTATAAAATATGCTGTTTGTATCGGGGTGATATTTTTTTGTTTTTCCATCTCTTGCTTCAGAATATCAGAAAAAAGAATACGAGTATTTCCACCGAATACGATACGAAAAAACTCCTTTATAGATCGAATTCCAGAAAAAATATATGCTTCGATCGTGCTATATTCTGGTAAATAGGTGAGAACAGGGATAACTAAAAAGTGTCACTGTATAAATAAATATACTCATTCGATCACAAACAAAAGTATATATCCTCCAACAATCAGAAATGGAATGAGCGATTCGCTTCCACCAAAATAAAGCGAAAGAATAGATAAAAATGTGAAAAATGATCATAAGATCCGTGCATGAGTCATGAGCTTGCTCGGATATTTTTGACTGAGCCAAATACCAAAAAATGGCATCATGGCAGCAAGAATACGAGTTTTTTCTTCTTCTGATTCTACTTTATATCCTACAGAGGCAGCTAGGTATTTTCCATTTATGATTTTTTCGTCATGGACCTCTGTTCATATGTATGCTCCGTAAGCACCACGTATGAGAAATCCAAGGCAGCCACCGATGATAGCTATGAGAAAGATGGTATCGAGGCTGACTCCAAGAATTGACAAATTGAGAAAATTTCGCACTAAAAATACATAGACTAAAAACACAATAAAACTGAAGAGTATTATTTTCGAAGCCTTTTTGGCATGATTTCTCACATATGTTTCTGCGAGTGGAGTTCCTGATTTTGCGAGGAGAAATATCGGTCCGAGGAAAAAGTAGCTAATCACCGCATTGATACGAGATTGTTCAGACATGGTTTCTGATAAATTATGAGTTTCCATTATTTTATCAGAAACCCCTCATAATAACAACTATCGTATGATGACAAATCTATTTTTTCTTATACAAATACAAAATACCAAGTCCACCCATATAGAATAATCAAAATGTTCCACCGATAATAACTATTCTTTCGAAGCTTTCTAGAAAACTTCATCCAACTGGAAGGACTCACATATTTTTGATCCAATAGGCAAAAATAGTGCCGATCAGAGCGAAAAGGAGAATGATCATTCCTGATGAGAAAATATTTTTGAGATCGATCTGCTTTCTTACGGTATATCCTGTGATAATCATCAGTATTGCCTGTGAAACAAGTGTTACCCAAGCTGATCCGATAAATCAAAAATGCGGAATAAAGAGAAGATTTCCAACGATATTTATAACAGCGATGACCGCGTTGATCGTGAGCATTTTTCGCTGTTCTGCTCGTGCAATAAGTGTAAAAGTAAAAAGAGAAGATACAAAATAAAAGAGAAAGATAAATGCAACAATCTCGAGTGCATCACTGCTGGTATGCCCACCCATCACGGTATGGATATATTCATCATTCGATATAAGTCGGATAATATCGACACTGTTGAGAGAGAGAAAGAGTGTGATCCCGATCCCAAAGAAAAATAAAAGACGAAATGAATGGGTGGTGAGTCTATGAGTTTCTGTATGATTTTTTTCTCAGATGGCTTTCGTAAGAACTGGAAGCAGGGAATTAAGGAAAATAGTTCCATACATCATCCCGACTTCGACGATCTTCATAGGAAGTGCGTAGAGTGCGACGACTATCTCGGCAACTCATTTCTCACTCATGATGGAGAGAAGAAGGGTATCAACTTTGAAAAATATAACATTCAAAAAAAGTGCGAGTCAGTAGGGAAGAGAGATTTTCAAAATATGGAGGATATATTCCGTATCCCATCGAAATCTGATTTTTTCATATTTATCTGCATACCACCAGGTGATCATCATCATGAGGGTATTTCCTGCAAGGCCAGCGAGCATCACAAGGACAAATTTCTCGGTATGTGCAACCGAGTAAAATAGACTGGCAAAGAGGAGAATCATACCAAATGTGAGTATTTTCCCTGCGGTATTGGCAATGAGGGAAAACTCGGTTTTGAG
>CANBWW010000008.1 GCA_947373235.1 Candidatus Altimarinota bacterium
AATATAAATATCGTATCTACTATTTTTACGGAAGAACGACCTTCGATGACTGATCCTATCCAACAGAAAAATGCTGACAATGTTTTGTTCGAATCAGCGAAAATATCGAGCCTTCTGACTGATGGTGTTCTCACACTCGATGAGAAAAAACTGTATCGAACCGATCTGGATAGTCTCAGGGCGAGTGCTGTTTATTTTTCGAATACCGATAATTCTGCCATAAAAACGACAGTATCAGATATAGAAGCACTTGCGAATACAACTGACTATGTTCCTTGGTGGATTATTGTACTCGTTTCGCTCGCGATCGGAGCTGGAACGCTCGTTGGTTGGAAAAGGATCGTGAAAACCATCTGAGAAAAAATCGGGAAATATCAGATGAATTATGCACAAGCGGCGTCTTCTGCACTCGTGACAGCTGGTATGATCTGAGTGGCATCTACTCTTGGACTTCCAGTTTCTACGACTCATGTCATGAGTTCGAGTGTCGCAGGAACGATGGTCGAAGAGCACGGATGGAAAAAAGGCGTTGACCCAGCTACACTCAAGCATATACTTCTGGCCTGGGTTCTTACAATGCCGACGACTATGATCGTGGCAGGTTCTATTTTTTACCTATGTTCGAAGTTATTCTTTTAGTTCTTATCCGATAAAATGAAAGGACATAAGAATACTCAGAAGTACGATTCCTATGAGCGCGGTTATGAAAAGATATTCTGCAATCGATTCGAGAAGATTTCATCGTGACTCTTTATCCGTATGCATTGCTGAGAATGAGAAAAGACACGATAAAGATAGAAAAAGTGAAATCAATGCTGAAAAATCATCAATAAAACTTGATTCCGTTCGATCCGCGATATGTATAGAAGTGATGATGATAAAACAAAAACCAAGAAGATTCGCGGATGTGCTGAGTATATGTGGAGAATTCTTTTGCATAGTGTATGAGTGTGAGTTTCGAGTATAGGTAAATGACTTTAAGAATATCTTAATTCGATGAAAAAAATCCTTTCAGTACTGAAAGGATTTTTAAATCTATTTTATTGAAATGGACTTTGAGAACGAGTAACTTATGAGTATATAGATTCTGTATATTTCTTGAAATTTCCGAGGATTGCTTCCCATCCAGCTTTTTGCATTTCTTCAGAATTGAGTTCTTCTGCATCAAACGTTTCTATTATTTTTACTCATTCAGGCGTTTCTTCGAGAGTTATATCTACTACTCGACCAGCATCGAGGAAGTATTCTTTCATCTCGCCGAGAGTATAGCTCATGCTTTTCATCGGTTCGACACTTGTGTATTGGGCCGTGAGATCAAATCCAAAACTTCCATCGCGTGCTTCCATACGAGTGGTAAAAATTCCTCCAACTTTTGGTGATTCTCATTTTGCCCATGGACAGTGCCAAGTGGCTTCATCTGCGAATGCCCAGTGTACGATATGGATGGGATTCCAGAGGCTATCCCAAACCGTTTCGAGAGGAGCGGAGATGGTGATAGATACTTTGAGTTTAGACATATGATAAAAGTGAAAAATAGAGTGAGATTACCTGATGATTATATCGTATTTTGTGAGAAGTCCAGAGATTCATTCGAGTGAAAATTTTGCTTTTTTCATCTTGTTTTGTTCCGGATCGATCACATATCCAAAGGAAGTGGTGAAATCAGTCTTTTCGAGCCTTGTATTTCTAAAAATACTCTTTGTGAAGTCACATTTTTCGAAAATACTTTCCGACAGATCAGAATCAGAAAAATCTACTTCTTCGATATGACATGCTCGAAATGAAGTTTTTTTCATTTTCACTCAGATGAATGACGAAAAATCGAGAAAACAATTTTCAAAATCCACTTCAAATAAAAAACTCGAAGCCTGATTCCACTCGATTCCATGGAGTTTACAATCAGAAAAATGAATATTCTGTAAACTGGTTTCTCGGACTTTTATCATACTGAGATTACATTTCTGAAATGTACAATCTATAAATTTTAGCGAAGAAATATCTGAAAAACTGAGATTACAACCGATAAATATACAGTTTTCATATTCTCATTTTTCCAGTGGTTTTTCCGTGAAGTTCTGTTTTTCGAAAGTCTGATTTTCAAAAATATTTTCCATAGTTTACTCGTTATATGCTTTTTCTATATCAGCTATATTGAGTCGTTTCATCTGCATCATTTTTTTCATCAGATTTCCTGATTTTTCTTTTTCTCCACTTTTCATCAGTTCGAGAAAACGATCTGGAATTATCTGCCAAGAAATCCCAAATTGATCACATACCCATCAGCATTGTTCGGCTTTTGGAATAGCCGAGAGTTTTTCGTAGTAGTGGTCCATTTCTGCTTGTGTTTTACACGGAATCATGAAAGAAACAGCACAGGAATGAGGAAACTGTGGTCCACCATTGAGTCCAAGAAATTTTTGTCAGAGAATCGTGAATTCGACCGTCATGACAGAACCAGGATTTCCATGTTCGTTCGACGGATCATATGGAACCGTCATTCCGAGAGTTGCATTCGGAAAAGTCGAAATATAGTGCTTTGCTGCATCGAGTGCATTTCCATCGAACCAGAGACAAGTAGTGAGTTCCATAAAAAATTAGTAAGAGATATACGCCAGGTAGAGAAAATAAATGGCAAAAAGAAAAATAGTACACAGAAGAATTCCTCGAAAAAAATCATTTCCGATTTTTATAATGTGTTTGGTTCAGAAATATCCACCGATAAACATGCCCAGTGCAAGAGCAACTGCCCAGGGAATGTTATATTTTCACTGGACGATGACTCCGATACACGTTCCGATAAACCAGGGAATTGCCATGGCGGTGGCGATTCATTTTGCCTTGAGTGTCGAGAGTTTGAGTACAAAAGTATTCGTAAAATAATACCACACGCCCGATCCTGCCATAAAAAGATTCCCGATAAATCCAAGAAATAAGAGACAAGTATAATAACTATATTCTCGTTTTTTCGAAAGATTGTCATGTGTTTTAAATCCTATTTTTCGAAAGATAGAAACACCCACAAGAAGTACCATACTCACTGCAGAAACAAAGTAAATAATCCAATCTGGAAGCGAGAAAATCGTATATGTTCCGAGAAAACTCCCGATCATGGACATGATTCCTCATCCGAGAAGATATTTTGTTGGAATATGTCCGTGTTTATAGAAAATATAAACTCCACCCAGAACATCGCCGATTTTTCCAAGCTTAAAAGTGATCGTCGCCATCTGTGGGGGAATTCCTATGATCGTCAGTAGTCCGATTCCGAGAACAGAAACTCCACCAGAAGCAAAACTTCCGATATATGCGGAAAAAAGTCCGATGAGAAATATGGTGAAAATATCCATTGTATTAGTGATATTATTTATTGACTACATTTATCATCCACTGGATTCAGAACTTATCCGTAAGTGAACCATAATATGCTCCCCAGAACATATCGGCGAGTGGCATATTGATTTTTCCACCTTCAGAAAGTTTCGAAAAAAGTTCATCTGCTTCAGTACGAGTATCAGGTTCGAGACTGATATAGACGTTATTTCCTATATTCACATCGAAGCCCATCGATGCTGGTGCATCGGTTCACATGAGATGGGCTCCACCGAGGATCTCGAGATCGACGTGCATGACGAGATTTTTATCTGATTCTGTCATTTCAGGAGTTCATGCTTGTGATGGAACTTCACCAAAACGGTGGATTCCACCGACAAATTCTCCACCAAAAATAGATCGATAAAATTCAAATGCTTGTTCCGTTTGATTCGGAAAATTGAGATAAATAGATGTGCGAGCCATAAAATGAAAAATGAAAAAATAAAATTATTTTGCGTTGGTATCGGGAACGTGGATACCGAAAGTGTTTCACTCAGTATCGAGAAAATATCCTTGCCATGCCATTCCTGGAAGTGCGAATTTCTCCATGGCAACTTTTCCTCAGTGTGCGAGGATTTTTTCAGCAATGAGATCAAAATCTTCAGCTCCGATCGTTGCGACATATGCATTGGTTCCACATTCTGTCGGAACTGGTTTTGGACGAGAAAGAAGTCCGCCATTGATTCCTGGTTCCGTACTTCCTTCTGGCGCTGTTAGGATTCCCCAATAAGGAGTTCCGACATATTCGCTGTAGTCCACGAAAGTCCACCCAAAGACTTTTTCATAAAAATCTTTCGCACGGACTGGTTCATCTGCCTGTATTTCGAAATGATTAACGCGATGCATAATAGAAAAGTTAGAAGATAGGATTTCCTTTCCTCTAGAGAGTGAGAAGAAATTTTTTCACTTTTTCAAGTGGTTTGATCTGTAGATAGTTTTTTATATGATTCTCTTTATCCATCTCAGCACGAGTTTCCGTGTATCCATCGGGGATAAAAATACGATCCCATCCATATCCATTTTTTCATCTTGGTTTCTCGCTGATCACTCCTGGATGTATGGCTTCAAAAAATTCCAATATCTCTCCGTCAAAGTATCCATAAACGGTTTTTGCGATGGCTCATCTATCTTTTCCATTCAAAAGTTCACATATTTTTTGTTCTGACATTTCTTCTAGAAAAAACTTTATAAATGTTCCAGGGAGTCTTCCAAACGCGATAAATTCGAGTGATGCATCTTCCACGAGAACTGGACTTTTTATTTTTTCGTAGGCTTGGCGTACTTTGTATTCGACGATGCTGTAGAGGTCGAGTGATTGGATCTCATCGAGATCGATTTTTTTATGAGCGACGGAAAAACCAAGATATTTTTCTAAGTATTCTGCTTTTTTCTCATTTCCAGTGATAAAAGTAATCATTTGTTTCATGGTAAAATTGTATCTTTTTCAGATGAGAAAACAAAGTTTTTTCTCTGAAATCTCAAATAAAAATCTCTCACCTGACCGTGAGAGATTTTCTTAAAGCTTTTTTCTATTTTTATTGGCTGACTGTTCCAGAAACATTGACTCCTACACTGTATTTTTCCTTGATCGCATCGCGTTTTTTCTGAAGAGCTTCTTTGAGAATATCTCTTTTTCCTTGTATATCTTTTTTGAGAGTTTCCCGAGTATCTTTGATTACTTGGTGAACAGCAGCTCGAGTATCCTTGATTTCTCATTTTACTTCTTGCCGAGTATCTTTTATATCTTGTTTTATAGTTTTTACATCTGAAATAGTAATTCCTTTTGATGTAAGATAATCATGGATAATCTTTACGAGCGTATCTCTATCAGTTGATGAGAGTTTTGCTATTGCTTCTGAAATATTTCCGATATTTATATTTCCAGATCCACTGGGTGTATGAGGAGTCGTAGTTCCACTCCATGTATTTCAAGTTCCATGGTTTTCATCATGGTGAGGATATTTTGGATACTCAGATCCACTCCATGTTTTTCCACTTTGAGTCCAGATCGAAGATGAAGAAGTGAGACCGATTCCTGTATTACTCAGTTGTGCAGATACTTTTGTTTTGAGGGAAATGCAATAATCATGACTACTTCCGCTGAAGCTATCGCAGTTTACTCACTGTATATAGCTGATTTCAGTATTTGTAAACACATGTGATGATCCAATCTCTGTTGCAAAGCTCAAAAGTGGAGCTGCAGAAATCAGAACTATTCCTGAAAGAAATATCTTGTTCATAGGAAAAAAATAAGAATAAAATCTCAAATGAGAAGATACACATTTTAACACTCTTTTATTAAAAAGCGAATCATTCACTCAAACTTCACTCTTGACTCAGAGGATATATATTTATAGAAATACTCGCTATTCTGTAATCTCTCGTATCATCATCTGGAGACTGATTTTTCCATTCCATTCATTTTTTTCGAGTTCAAAAATCGGAGAAATAATTTCTCATATACTCGGAATTCCATCGGAAAATATGGCTTCAAAATTCCAAAGCAAAGATTTTATCTTCGGAAGTTCATCGAATTCTATCGAAAGATGATTTTGTTCTTTTCCGATCATTTTTATCTGACTGATCGTCAGGTTTTCGATCATCCAAAGTGGTTTTCTGTTTCAGATTCCAAAAGGACGAAATCGGTCGATAATTTTAAGAGTTTCGAGATTGATTTGATCGACAGATATGATACTTTCGATTTCGATGGTTTTTTTCGGAAGGTCGATTGTGTCATATTTTTCTCGGAATCTCTCGGTTATAAATATCTGAAATGCTTCGTATTTCGAAGCTTCGATCGTGAATCCTGCAGCTTGACGATGACCTCCGTAACGCACAAAAAAATGTTTGCACTCGTCGAGAAGTTCGACGAGATTGCACCATTCTGGAGAACGACAAGAGGCAACGAGAAGTATTTTCTCGTCTTTTGTCATTTCTTCCATTTCTTTTTCGTATTCTCTTTTTTTGACTTCTGGAGTTGGATGTTGTTCGCAAAGGACGATCGATGGACGATTATAGGCTTCGGTGAGTTTTCCTGCCACGAGTCCGATGAGTCCATGTTCCAGTTTTTTCTCGCGAAAAAAGAGGATGAGATTATCAGGATTTGCATTTTCGAGTGCGGTTTCAGCGAAACTTTTAACGACTTCTTTGCGCCGGTCATTCAGTTCTTCGATTTCTGACAAAAATTCATCACATCTGTCTTCACTCGCGAGAAGCCACCGAAGAGCGGTGAGGGGAGTATCCATACGACCACTTGCATTGATCCGAGGTCCAATCTGGAATCCTATGATATCCGCATTTCCTTCGACTTCATCGGTTTCTGAGAGAAATTTCCTCAGTCCAGCTGATTCAGAGTTTTTCATCTGCTTGAGTCCGAGAGTCGTGATAATACGATTTTCTCCGACGAGTGGCATACAGTCAGCAACGGTTCCGAGGGAAGCGAGATCGATATATTTTTTCAGGATTTCTTCCTCTTCTTTTTCGGTTTTCCCGAGAGTTTTCAGTATTCCATGAAGGAGTTTATAGGCAACTCCTGCACCCGCAAGGTTCGGAAATGGATAGACGATATCTTTTCTTTTTGGATTGAGAAGAGCGATCACTTCCGCTGGAATAACTTCAGGAACGGCATGATGATCGGTCACGATCACATCGATTCCGAGGGATTTTGCATATTTGATCGGTTCGATATCACGAGTTCCACAGTCGACCGTGATGACGAGAGTGACTCACTTTTCTTTCAGTTCATCGAAAAAATACGACTTCAACCCGTAGCCATCATGAACTCGATGTGGAAGACGATAAGAAACTTGGCATCAGATCTCAGAGAGAAATCGTACAAGGATCGCAGTACTCGAAACTCCGTCGACGTCATAATCTCAAAATATAACAATGCGTTCATTTTTTTCCTTTCCTTCCAAAATACGTTTCACAGCCTTCTGTATATCAGGCATGAGATATGGATCGATGAGATCAGAAAAAGAAGGTAAAAAAAACATATGTTCATCTCCAGCTTTTATATTTCTATTTTGCAGAAGGATATTCAGAATTTCTGTTTCTGAATTGTTTCATATATGGATGGTTTGTCCATTTCGAGTCTGTAGGTTTTTTGACATTCACATGCTCCTGATTATACTGACGAAGTTCAAAACTCAACTTTATTTTCTTTCTTTTTCCTATGCAAAAAATAATGATTCTTTCCGTGATGGCCCTCGCACTTACGAGTTGTAGCTTCGGAAATAAGGCACCAGAAGTGGTAACTCCTATCTACCCACAAAGTCAAAATGAAACACCAGCAACGAAGTTCTGTGCTTCTCAAGGTGGACAATCTTCTGTCGAAAAATCTGGAGCTCTCGATATTGCATATTGTACTACAAAAACTGGAGAAAAAGTGGATGCTTGGAAATATATGAGTGATATGACGACAGTCGTTGCAACCGGAACAACCGACTCAGTATCCGCACAATAATCTCATTCTTTTATGAATTTATTACAGATTTTTTTCATTATTTCAGGGATTATTATCACACTCGTCGCTTTTGATATCGCGAGACGTGAGCGTTTTAATGCACTTCATTTTTTAGTATTTTTGAGTGTTTGAGGCGGTTTACTTATTTTTACATTTTTCCCAGGCGTACTTGATTTTATAGGAAAAATCTTCTGACTCACACGATGAGCTGATGTACTAGTCTATGCGAGTATTATATTTTTATTTTATTTTGTTCTTTTACTCCTGAGAAAAGTAGAATCAAATCGTCAGGATCTTACGAATTTAATCCGAGAAATCTCTCTCCAAGATACGAAATATGCACAAAAATAAATACCTTTTTCTCATCCGCGCGTACAATGAATCTTCTCGAATTCTTGATGTGATCGAAGGTATTTTTGCGGCTGGATTTTCTGAGATTTTAGTGGTGGATGATGGTTCTAGAGATGGTACGGCAGATCTTCTGAAACAACATTTTGGATCTCGTATTCTCTTTCTTAGACATCCTCTGAATCGCTGAGCGGGTGCTGCACTCGAAACGGGATTTGCATTTATCAGGAAAGTGAGAAAAGAGAGAAACTGGGAATACGTTATCACCTTTGATGCTGATGGGCAACATGATATTGCGGATATGAAAAACTTCTTTGAAATGCTTCAAAAACATCCACAAACAGACGTTATCTATGGTTCGAGATTTATCACCAAAACGCAGACCAACGTTCCATTTTTTCGGAGAATTATTTTGTTTGGTGGAAAGATTTTTACTTCCCTCATTTCAGGAGTGCATCTAACCGATGCTCATAACGGTTATCGACTTTTTCGAATCGAAGTGATCGATCATGTACATCTGACTATGGACGGTATGGAATATGCAAGTGAGCTCATCGAAGAAATACACGTTCATGGGTACGAGATTCGTGAAGTTCCAGTCAATATTCACTATGATGCCTATACGCTCTGAAAAGGTCAGAGATTTGGTTGAGTTTTTCGCATCGTTGCACGGATGCTCTATAAAAAAATATTTCAATAAAAAACCCTTCTCAAATGAGAAGGGTTTTTTAGATGAGAATTATTTTATTTCTACACCTGTTGCAACTGTTTCTACAGGAGTGTTCATCTGTGCTCCGGTTTCTCCCATAGGACGAACTCGCATTTCACCACGATTTCCTCCACGATTCATCATTCCACCTTGCTTGAAGTTTCCATTTCCCATTCCGTATCCCATAGGACCTCGATGATTTTCTCCGAATTTCATCCCAAGTCCAAAGGCTCCAAGAATGAGAAGAAGGGCAATGAGGATACGAATTACTGATCCAAAGCATCTATTTTTCCCAGTGCAGCAGTTGGTCATGCAGTTTCCAAGAGTAGATTTTTCTTCTGTTGATACGTGTGTATGAGTTTCTTTCGTGTTCATAGATTTATAGTAAAAAATAAAGTACATAGATTCTAGACGAATTTCTGAAAAGGCAAAAGATTTTTTTCTTGAAAAAAATCTTGACAAGAAGGCTCGATTTTCTAAGATGCATTTCTTTTAAAAAATAATCATTTTCTCAATATGAACTCAGCTGTATATCCAATATCTGTAGAGAACTCAAAATCAGAACTTCTTTGAAGAAAAATCTCTGGACTTGATCTGAATATAAATTCTTCAAATGAAGAAAAAACTACACAGATTCAAAAATTTTTCCAAGAACAAAATTTAAGTGAGACAATTGGTTATTTGTATATGCAAAAATTTATTATCGAGGATGGAATGTTCCAATTTACCAAAAAAAATGGTAAGTATTCACTTTGGGATTTTTTGGAGATGAATTTTCCAGATTTTACAACATCACTAAAAAACGAAAAACCATCAGAAACGGTACTTTCTCAAACTACAACTCATGTAAACGAAATTCTTTCACCTGAGTATATTTAATTTCTGAAAGCAAAAAATAGAAAAAAAGATCGAGATTCTTACTTAGAAATTTGATCTTTTTTATTTGCTTTTTCGCATGTTCTTCATATAATCCCGCGCAAGCACTCACAAAAATATGCTTGAGTTACACCAATGTGAGGGCGTTTTTTCTGTATAAGTTCAGGAAAAACATCCATTTTGTGTCAATCTGATTTCGTTTATATTTGTCTTGTCATGGCAGATAGAAAAAAGATATTGCACAAGGTAAAAAATGAAGGTTATATGGGATATCCCAACTAACTCCGACTTCCACTTTTTACTCATAATTACTCATCAATTCATGGCGAAGAAAAATGACACAGTTGTTTCTTCTCCTTTTCAAAATACTCCAGAGATGTCAGCTCTTGGGGGTATTTATCATGATCAGGGAAGATACTACTTTACCGATGATCGTACGATCATCGACCTTCCAGGACTTATCGAAGTCCAACTCGACAGTTACCGAGATTTTCTCGAACGTCGCATCGGAAAAGCATTCGAGGAATCATTTCCTATCGATGACTTTTCTGGAGAAAAAATCTCTATCTTTTATAAGAGTTACGGTCTCGAAGAGCCAAAATACTCGGTTTCTGATTGTAAAAGAAAAAATCTCAACTATGAAGCACCGCTCAAGGTTCGCTTCGAGATGCTTAATAAACAATCAGGAGAAATCAAAGAACAAGATGTATACCTCGGTGGTATTCCACTTATGACGGAAATGGGAACATTTATCGTCAATGGTATCGAGCGTATCATCGTCAACCAGATTATCCGTTCTACGGGTATGTTCTTTACTCCAGATCCAAAAGCACCTTCTATGTACGGTATGAAGATCATCCCACACCGTGGTTCTTGGTTTGAAGTCGAAGTAGAAAAAAAAGGAGTGGTGAATGTGAAAATCGATAAAAAAAGAAAGGTACCTATTACTGTTCTTCTTCGTGCGTTTGGATTTGAAAGTGATGCAGATATTCTCGGAGCCTTCAAAGGTGAAGATGAATGGATCACTCGTCATATCGCACCAACGATCGAAAAAGACAAAACAAAAAATCGTATGGAGGCACTCTATGCGATCTACAAGCTTCTTCGTCCAGGTGATCTCGGAACCGATGAACGTGTAGAACAGCTGTTTCAGACGACTTTCTTTGACGGAAAGAAATTTGATCTTGGTGATGTCGCACGTATCAAAATCAACCGAAAACTTTCTGAGAATTTTGCAGATCATAAGGCTGCGGCAAGTGCTCCAGAAGCAGAACAAATGCTTCTTGGTATCGACTTCGTTGCTGGTCTTCGTTATCTCTTTTCTCTTGAGGATGGAAGAGAAGGATTCCGTATTGATGATATCGACCACCTCGAAAATCGTCGTGTTCGTTCTGTTGGAGAGCTCGTGTATGATAAGGTGAAAGTGGGTCTTGCTCGTATGGAAAAGATCGCAAAAGATCGTATGACGATCATCGCGGATCTCGAAGATGCGGTTCCAGGTTCGTTTATCAACTCACGTCCGATGATCGCGGTAATGCGAGAATTTTTCGGAACGAATCAACTTTCTCAGTTTATGGATCAATCGAATCCACTTTCTGAACTGGCTCATAAACGTCGTGTAACGGCGCTTGGAGTCGGAGGTCTCACTCGTGAACGTGCATCGTTCGAAGTTCGTGATGTCCACCCAACTCAGTATGGTCGTATCTGTCCGATCGCCACACCAGAAGGACCAAACATCGGTCTCGTGCTGCACTTTGCTTCCTATGCAAAAGTAAATAAATACGGATTTATCATGACTCCGTTTCGAAAGATTCGTCATCATGTTCCGAAGACACTCGAAGGACTCGTGAATCGTCTCCTTGCCGATGATCTCGTTGATACAAAAGGAAAAATCCTCGTTCCAGAAAAAACTCTGATTACGAAAGAAATTGCTGAACTGATCATAAAAAATACAAAAGAAGATGAAGTATTGGTTCGCGGATTTGCCACTCCAGACCACGAATACTTCGATGCATATGAAGAGCGTACTCTGGTAGTTGCGGAAGCCAGTACTCCAATGGATGAATTTGGAAATTTTCTCGATTCTCAGATTTCTGCTCGTCGTGCTTCGGAAGCAACGATCTCTCATGTGCGTCAAGTGACTCATATGGATATCTCTCCAAAACAGATCATGAGTGAGACGACAACATTGATTCCATTTTTGGAACATGATGATGCGACTCGTGCGGAAATGGGATCGAACATGATGCGTCAAGCAGTTCCGCTCGTTCGTGCAGATGCTCCGATCGTCGGAACCGGTATGGAACGTGTGATCGGTGAAGGCTCTGGATACGTGATCAAGGCAGAAGATGCAGGAGAAGTGATCGGTGTGGATGCAAAACATATTTCTGTGATCTACGATAACGGAAAGAAGATTACCTACCCATTATCTACTTTCGAACGATCAAACCACGATATGTTGATCCATCAATGGGCTCGTGTATCGACGGGTGAGAAGTTTGAATCTGGAAAAATTCTCGCGGATGGGCAAGCGATCGATAATGGTGAACTTGCCGTAGGACGTAATCTTCTCGTTGCGTATATGCCATGGGAAGGATACAACTATGAAGATGCAATTATCATTTCTGAGCGTCTCATGCAGGATGATTTCTATACATCGATCCATATCAATGAATATACGATGGATGTTCGAGAAACAAAACTCGGGCCTGAGCAGACAACCAACGATATCCCAAATGTTTCGACTGGAAAACTCAAAGATCTCGATGAAGATGGTATCGTTCGTATTGGTGCCTTTACTGGTGCGGGAGATATACTCGTCGGAAAGGTAACTCCAAAGGGAGAAGTAGAACTTTCTCCAGAAGAAAGACTGCTTCGCGCGATCTTCGGCGATAAGAGTAAGGATGTAAAAGATTCTTCTCTCGTCCTTCCATCAGGTTCTGGTGGGAAAGTGATCGGAGTTCATATCCTTCGTCGTGAAGATGGAGACAATCTTCCAACTGGAGTATTCAAACAAGTAAAAGTCTACGTGGCTCAAACTCGGAAGATCGAAGTAGGTGATAAAATGGCTGGTCGACATGGAAACAAGGGTATCGTTTCTCGAATCGTTCCAGCTGAAGATATGCCATTTATGGAAGATGGAACACCGATCGATATCATTTTGAATCCACTCGGTGTCATCTCTCGTATGAATATCGGACAGGTTCTCGAAACTCACCTTGGTGGTGCTGCTCGCAAACTTGGTATCAAGGTGGCAACTCCTATCTTGAATGGTGTTTCTACCGATCAGATTTCTGTTCTTATGGAAGCAGCTGGAATCCCAGCAGATGGAAAAATCCAACTCTACAACGGAAAAACAGGTGAAGCATTTAAGGAAAAGACAATGGTGGGAGTGAAGTATATGTTGAAGCTTCATCACCTCGTGGAAGATAAGATTCATGCTCGTAGTGTCGGTCCATACTCGATGGTAACACAACAACCACTCGGAGGTAAGGCACAAAACGGAGGTCAGCGTCTCGGGGAAATGGAAGTGTGGGCGCTCGAAGGGTACGGTGCTGCCAATATCCTTCAAGAAATGCTCACCGTGAAATCCGATGATATCAACGGACGTACTCAGCTCTATGAAGCAGTGGTGAAAGGAAAAAAGATCCGTCGTCCAAATGTTCCAGAATCGTTCAATGTTCTCCTTCGTGAACTTCAAGCACTTCATCTGAATATCGATCTTCTCGGTGCAGAAGAAGTGGAAGCACTCGAAGCAGAGATGAAGGCCAGATTCGAAGAACTCGAGAAACTCGAAGGACAGTTCGATATCGAAGTAGATATTCCAACAGGAGAAGAAATAAAAGATGATACCGCTCCTGTTTCTACTGGAATCACTGACGATCGAGAATAAGTTTTCAAAAATTTATTCAATCTCCCTAAATCTTACATATATTTCTTTTTGGGTGTGACTCAGTCAAAAGAAGAGATACAATCTGTATTTCCTGAACTTTTCCACTATATGTGGACACCCGCTCGAAAGAAAATTGACGTTTATTCCCATCCCTATTTTCTCTATGATTCCAATGACAAAAGATCTTGAAAATTTCTTAAATGACAAGATTACTGACTATTCTCAGATTGGACGATTTGCTGGAAAACGTGATATTACCGTTGGAAAAAATCTCGATACACTTCGAGCGATTTCTGTCGGACTTTCTTCGAAAGAAGATATTCGCGCCCTTTCTTATGGTGAAGTCCTGATTTCTGAAACTATTAACTACCGAACTCAGCGTCCAGAACGTGGAGGACTTTTCTGTGAACAGATTTTTGGTCCACGTAAAAACTACGAGTGTGCGTGTGGAAAATACAAACGTATCCGTTACAAAGGAGTGATCTGTGAACGATGTGGTGTAGAAGTAACTACTTCTCAGGTTCGCCGTCAACGCACGGGTCATATCGAACTCGCAGCTCCGATCGCGCATATCTGGTACTTGAAGTCTGTTCCATCTCGTATTGGTCTTCTTCTCGATATTTCTGTAAAAAAACTCGAACAAGTCGTGTATTTTGCTTCGTATATCGTTACGGAACTCTACGAAGACAAGCGTGATGAGACGATGAAAGATCTCGAACATGCGTACAAGACTCAGAAGATAAATGTGCAAAAAGAAATCCAACATACTATCGGAGAACTTACTCTTCAGCTCGAAGAAAAGAAAATTTCGAAAAAAGAATTTCTCGAACTCGAGACCTACCATACTTCGAAACTGGATGAACTCGATACAGAATATGCAAAACTTCGTGATCTTCTCAAGCTTCTTCGAGTAGGGGAGGTGATCGGAGAACTCGATTATCGTATTATCTACGACAAATTTCCTCATGTATTTAAGGGGGGAACGGGTGCAGAAAATCTCAAAGCACTTCTCGAACGTATTGATCTCAAGGCATTTATTTCTGAAAATCAAGCAGAACTCAAAATTTCTCCGAAATCAAAACACAAGAAGATTCTTCAGAAATTGAAACTTGCTTCATCACTCTTTAAATCTGGTCAACGTCCTGAAAACTTTATCCTTTCAGCACTTCAGATCCTTCCTCCAGATCTTCGCCCGATGATCCAACTCGATGGTGGACGTTTTGCTTCTTCTGACTTGAACGATCTTTATCGTCGTGTCATCAACCGAAACAATCGTCTTCGAAAACTCTCAGAACTCGGAGCTCCAGACGTAATTCTGAAAAATGAAAAACGTATGCTTCAGGAAGCTGTGGATATGCTCATGAGTGGAGATGTTCGCTCAAATCGTCCAGGTTATACTTCTGCAACGAAGAAAAAACTGAAATCTCTTTCTGATATTCTCAAAGGAAAACAAGGTCGTTTCCGCCAGAATCTTCTCGGAAAACGTGTGGACTACTCTGGTCGTTCAGTGATCGTCGTTGGTCCTCAACTCGAGATGAACGAATGTGGTCTTCCAAAATCTATGGCTCTGACTCTTTTTAAACCATTTGTGATAGGAAAACTCATCGAAAAAGAATACGCATACAATGTAAAACATGCGGAAAAAATCATCGAAGAACACACAAAAGAGGTATGGGATACACTCGATGAAGTGATCGATGGAAAATATGTTCTTATGAACCGTGCTCCAACTCTTCACCGTCTCGGTATTCAGGCATTTCGCCCGGTTCTGATCGATGGAAAGGCGATCCGTCTCCATCCTCTGTGTTGTACAGCCTTCAATGCCGATTTCGATGGAGATCAGATGGCGGTACATCTTCCTCTTACGATGGAAGCACAAAACGAAGCTTCATCTCTCATGGTGACTTCAAAAAATATGCTCAATCCTTCGAATGGTGAACCGATCGTGGCTCCTTCACAGGATATGATTCTTGGGTGTTACTATCTCACGAAGATCGTCGAAGGAAAACATGAACTTGCCTTTATCGATGGTGATGATGCGATGACCGCGTATGAAAATAACGTTATCACTCTCCATACCCCGATCAAGATCCGTATAGAAGGGAAGCTCACAGATACAACTTATGGGCGTTATCTTTTTAATGAGATTCTTCCAGAAAGTCTCCGATTTGTGAACGAAACTGTTGGAAAAAATGCAGCCAAGAAACTTCTTTCTCGCTCGTTTGATATTCTCGGTGGTGAAGCGACGGCATATGTTGCTGACGCAATCAAAAATCTTGGATTCAAGTACGCGACGATTTCTGGTCTGACCGTTTCTGCATTTGATATGATCATCCCAGATGAAAAATACGAATTCGTAGAAGAAGGAGAAGACAAGATCAAAGATATTCAAAAAGCATTTTGGCATGGTCTCGTGAACGAAGATGAACGCTATGCTCAGTCACTTCAGGTATGGCACGGTGTGAAGGGAAAGATTGAAAAAGAAATGAAGAAAAACTTTCTTCCATCAAATCCGATCTATAACCTCATCGACTCTGGAGCCCGAGGAAACTGGGGAAATGTGACACAGCTTTGTGGTATGAAGGGTCTCGTGGCATCACCGACAGGAAAGACGATCGAACTTCCGATCAAGTCCAATCTGAAGGAAGGATTCTCTACTCTCGAATACTTTATCGCGACACACGGTGGACGTAAAGGTAAGGCAGATACCGCTCTCAAAACGGCACAATCAGGATACTTGACTCGTCGTCTCGTCGATGCAGCACAGAATATCTTGACTCGTGAGCACGACTGTAAAACACTTCAATACGAAGAATTTGGACGTAATGACACGACTTCACTCTTCGGTGACACCTTCGAAAGTAAAATCGCTGGAAAATACACCGCTCGAGATGTGCTCGATGGATCTGGAAAGCTTCTCTTCCCAGAAGGAACACTTCTTACGAAGGAAGTTCTCAAGTCTCTCCTTGCAACCGATGCAGAAAAAGTGGCCGTTCGTTCAGTACTTACCTGTGAAACAGAAGAAGGAGTATGTCAGCGTTGTTATGGTCTCGATCTCGCAACTGCTGGGATCGTGAATATCGGTACTCCAGTCGGGATCATCGCCGCTCAGTCGATCGGTGAACCAGGAACTCAGTTGACGATGCGTACCTTCCACTCGGGAGGTGTGGCGAAGGAAGGGGGTGATATCACGGCGGGTCTCTCTCGTGTAGAAGAACTTTTCGAAGCTCGTACACCGAAGTACCTTGCAGAAATTGCTCCATTTGATGCTCATATTCGTTCGATTGATTCAGAAGGTTCAGAGGTGACGATCGTTCTCGAATCTCTCGAAAAAGAAACTCGTTCTTACTATACGAGTGATATCGAGATGACCATGATGGTAAAAAAAGGTGATACTGTGGAAACAAAACAAATACTTGCAAAATGAGTTCACTCAAAACAAAAACTTCAAGCAACTCATGCTGGTCGTGTGATGAAAGTGACAGAAGATATGATCGTCGTAGAAGATCTCGTTCCAGAAGTGTGTGACTATATCGTTCCAACTGGACGCAATCTCCTCATCAAAGAAGGAGATACGGTGAAGATTGGTTCGAAGCTCACAGAAGGACACGTTTCACTTCAGTCTCTCATGGATACTGCTGGTTCTCTCGCAGCAGAAATGTATATCGTAAATGATATTAAGGAGATTTATTCTTCTCAAGGTCAAACGGTGAACGCGAAACATATCGAACTCATCGTTCGTCAGATGTTCTCGAAAGTAAAGATTACCAATGCTGGTGATTCTACATTCTTCCCTGGAGATATCGTCGATATCATCCGATTCTCTAAGGAAAATCGTGAACTCGCTGCCGCAGGTCAAAAAGAAGCAATCGGTACACAGATGCTTCTCGGTCTGACGAAGATTTCCCTCTTCACTGATTCTTGGCTTTCTGCCGCATCATTTCAGGAAACAGTTCGTGTCCTTGTGGATGCGTCGACTTCTCGAAAGATCGACAATCTCGAAGGTCTCAAAGAAAATGTGATCATCGGTCGTCTGATCCCAACCTTGAACTACTTTGAAAACAATCGTGATGTCGGAGAATTCTTCGCTCATGAAACGGACGGACAAAGTGGTTACATCGATGATACTCACTTCGAGATCACGACGGCGAGTACCAGTATGGTCTAATCAAAAAACAAAAAAGCTTTAAGAATCAAAAATCCCTTCACGGTCAGGTGGAGGGATTTTTTTACTCCTGAAGGATAAATTCTATAAACTTCAAATGAGCTGATTCCCTGTATATCATTTTATATTTATCCCCGATTATGGGTATCATTTGTAGGTATTCTGCTAATTTTTCTCCACCCATTTCCTCGATCGGAAAATCTCTCGATTTTAAGATATATTTTTGAAAATCTCATTCAAGATGACTCAATATTTTTGGAACGATCTGAGTGACTGCAAGGGGAATTTGGTATGTTTCCATAATTTTTTGTATATTTTCCTGTGTGTTATCTATAATTGTGATTGTTGGTTTTATATACAAACACAACATTTTCAGAAGGTTTTCATGTAAAAGTGGAAGAGCATTTTTATCACTATAGTCAATAAAATTTGGTATATATAAGGAAATTGTGCGTTCTAGTGTTCCATATGTTCAGAAGAGACTATAGTACGAATCAATGATTTTTCATCCATCTATTGCAATATATTCCTTTCCACACTCATCCTCTATGGATATGTCCAGTCCAGTAAATTCTGGGGTATACTGAAAAACCTGCAGGATATCAGAAGGAGATCCGAGCTCAGAGAATTTTTCTATAGAAATTTTTGCTTTTGCTTTGTTTCGATATCAGATTTCGAGAGAATCGGTGCGAGCATTTTTTAGAGACATCAGTATACTTTCGATTTCTTTTGAGGAAAGAACTTTTTTCCTGCTATTTATTGTTTCCATAAAGATAAATTGGGAAAAGTTATTCATAGAGTAACAGTATTTCTTCTTTTTGCAATCTATCGTTTATACACTTTATCCTTGCCTTTTTTGTGTAAAAAATAGAATGACTCTACTATAAAAAACCTTATGTCTGTAAAAATCCATCCTTCCTGGGAAGTAGTCCTTGCTTCAGAATTTGAGAAACCATACTGGAAAGAATTAACGGATTTTGTGAAAGGGGAATATGCTTCGAAGATCTGTTTTCCTGAAGGGAAAAATATTTTTCGTGTTTTTGATACGACGCCTTTTGAAAGTGTGAAAGTGGTGATCCTCGGTCAAGATCCATACCATACTCCGGGTGCTGCGATGGGACTTTCTTTTTCTATCCCAGAAGGTTCCAAGGCACAACCAAGTTTACAAAATATTTTTAAGGAAATTGTTTCTGATCTCGGAAAGCAGCGAACAAAAACAGATCTGACAGATTGGGCGAAGCAAGGAGTTCTTCTCTTGAATTCGGTTTTGACGGTGGTTCAGTGAGTTCCTGCTTCTCACCAAGGAAAGGGTTGGGAGATTTTTACGGATCGAGTGATCGAGCTCATTTCTGAAAAATCTACATGAGTGGTTTTTATTCTTTGGGGGAATTTTGCTGCTGGGAAAAAATCCTTGATCGACGCATCAAAACACCATATCATCACTTCTCCTCATCCAAGTCCTTTTTCCGCTCACAAGTGATTTTTCGGATCCAAACCATTTTCTCGAACCAATACTTTTCTCGAACAAGAAGGAAAAACTCCGATTGATTGGGTGTAGTTTTATTTTGCAAAAAAAGAAAAATCCATACACTTTCTCTATGAAAAAAACAATTCTTATCACTGGCGGAGCTTGATTTATCGGTTCCAATTTCCTGAATAAATACGTTCCACTTTTTCCAGATATTTTTTTTATCAATCTCGATGCACTCACATATGCAGGAAATATAGAAAAGATCGATCTTTCCGTGAGAAGTGCGCAAAACTATGTTTTTGAAAAAGTAGATATTCGTGATTCTGTTACTCTTCGAACAATCTATCAGAAGTACACGCCGACGGATATGATTCATTTTGCTGCGGAATCTCATGTCGATAACTCGATCCTAAATCCTCTTCTTTTCACCGAAACTAACGTGCTTTGAACTCAAAATCTTCTCGATCTTCACAGAGAATTTGGTATGCAGCGTTTTCATTATATCTCGACGGATGAAGTGTATGGCGATATTCCAGAGAGTGGATTTTTTACTGAGGAAACCCATATTGAGCCATCTTCACCATATTCTGCATCAAAGGCTGGTGGTGATATTCTCACTCAGGCATATGGTCGGACATTTTGAATCGATTATACGATCACCCGCTGTTCGAATAATTATGGTCGCAATCAAAACTTTATTTCTTTGATCCCATTTTTTATCTCAAAAATCCAGAAAAATGAGAAAGTTCCTCTTTATGGTGATGGTTCCAATATCCGTGATTGGCTCTATGTAGAGGATCACTGTGATGCAGTTTGGGAAGTATTTACTCGTGGAAAAACTGGAAGTATCTATAATATTGGCGGAAATAATGAATACACCAATCTTGAGATCACGAAAATCCTTCTTGCTGCGATGGGAAAAACTGAAGATCTCATATCATTTGTTCCTGATCGACCTGGTCATGATAAGCGCTATGCGATCGATGCTACGAAGATAAAAAATGATCTTGGATGGACTCCGAAGGTGAAATTTAAAGAGGGGATTGCGAAAACGATACAATATTATCTCTAAATTATTTCAATTCTCTCATAAGATTGAGACAAATTTTCTTTGATTTATTAGTTATGAGAACTACGTTCTCTTAAAACTGCATTCCGTTCAGAAAGAATGCA
>CANBWW010000009.1 GCA_947373235.1 Candidatus Altimarinota bacterium
ACTTCTTCGGAGGTGGATTCCTCGCCTTGATTGCTGTCTTTCCATACCTTATGACGAAAATAAATGACCAATTTGGTCTCTTCGATATGGCTGGAACTTCCAAAATTGATTTTCTTATCTCTGGTGCTGGACTGATAATCGTCGTTGGTGTGATTCTCGATATTATTCGTCGAATTGATACGGATATGAAGAGTTTTGATTATAAGAAATTTCATTAGAAAAATTCCTGAAAAACGGCGAACTTCCTCGTCAGAAAAAACTTTTCTTGATCGCTTAATTATAGTAAGCTCACTTCGAAAAGTTTTTTCTTTCTTGAATTTCTTGTTTTTTAGAAATTTTATTTCTATTACTCACTTAACTCAATCTATTTTCTCACTCCATTTGAATTATGAAAATCTGTGTTTGGGATACAGAAACGACGGGTTTCGCTACAAAGTGATGAGAACTTTCCTCTCAGCCGTATATTATCCAGTTTGCAGCTTTGGTGGCGGAATATCATGAAGGAGAATATACAGAAATCGCTCGGCATGATATCCTTATTAAGCCCTATATTTCTATCCCATTTTGAGCTTCTCAGGTAAATGGAATTTATGATAAAGATGTCGCTGATCGTGAGTATATGGATGCATATATCGAAGAAATCCTTCAAGTTCTGAACTCTGCTGATGTGGTGGCTGGACATAACATAGAGTACGATGAAAGTATACTTGGATATGAACTTGAAAGACTCGGAAGAAAGGGTGACTATGCACCACAGATGACGGTCTGTACGATGCGATGATCGACTGAATACTGTAATCTTCCTGGACGTGGATTTTCTGCAAAACCACCAAAACTTTCTGAGCTTCATAAACATCTTTTTGGAGAATGGTTTGAATGAGCTCATGATGCTATGGTTGATGTAGAGGCAACGATGCGATGTCTCATAGAACTCATGAATCGAAAGGTGATTGTTCCGGCAACAACCAACGTGATGCGACTCTTCTAAAAAACTTCCCATTTTGGGAAGTTTTTAATATTTTTTATGGATTTGGTAACTCAGTTCCATAGGACATATTTTGAGATCATTTTTTGATAGGTATATTTCTCGTCGCGTCGAGCCATATTCATTTTTTTTGTTGCAATGTTTCTGTCTTTGGTAGCAGATTATCGAGACTTACGAAGGTATATCATTTTTCCTTGAGTGATTTTAGAATGCCTGGCAGGGCAATCACTGTATCTGCTTTTATGTCATGAAGCAAGATGATACTTCCTGATCTTGTTTGTTTGATTATATTTTGTGCGAGTGTATCTGGGTTTTTTGCTTTCCAGTCATCTGCATCAACATCCCATCCGATGAGTCTTCCAGAAAATAAATTCCATACTCGCTGATCTCCGAGTCCATATGGAAAACGAAGATATTTCGGATATTCACCTGTTTTAAGCCATATAGAAATATTAGTAAGGAGAATTTCTTTGGTAAAATCAACTCATCCAAGTTTCGGAAGTTCAGGATGCGAAAAACTGTGATTTCATACCTCATGACCTTCTCGGATCATGCGTCTGAGAACATCATCCTCTTTTGGAAGTCTGTTCCCAACTACAAAAAAAGTTGCGGGTACGTTTTCGGAATGTAAAATATCTAAAATGGCACTCGTACGAACCCTGTGTGGACCATCATCGAAAGTGATCGCTATCTGCTTTTGTGGAGTATGGAGGTCACCATTGTGTAAAAAATGTTCTCCTGAAAAAAAAGAGAACATGTGAAAAAACAGGGAAGTTACGATGAGAAGAGAGAACATAGATTGAGTGTATATTCCCACCTTCTTTTTGCAAGGGAATTTATAAAATAACCCCACTTCCTACAACCTTCGATCCATCATAGATCACACAGATTTGCCCAGGAGTGATCGCACGTTGTGGATGAGAAAAGTGAATGGTTATAATTCATGATTCATCCTTCGATATTGTCACTTCCTGATCTTCTTGCCGATATCGTATCTTTGCTCCATAGGTTTTTTCACTTTTAGGAATACTTCCAGTCCAATGTATCAGGACACAGGATTTTCCATAAAGAGAGAGTTCTTCAGTCGTACCGACGGTGATTGTATTTTTTATGGTATCTTTCGCTACGACAAAAAGTGCCGGCCCACCACCGATCTCGATTCCTTTCCTTTGTCCGATCGTATAGGAGACAGCTCATTCATGTGTCCCGAGGATTTTCCCAGAAGTATTGAGAATATCTCATGTTTTTTTGGGAAATCGACGAGAGAGAAACTCTTTCATACTTACTTTTCCTATAAAACAGAGTCACTGACTATCTTTTCTGTGCGCATTTGGAAGGTTGGCCTTCAGGGCTATGTCTCGGACTTCTGATT
Organism: Candidatus Altimarinota bacterium; assembly: GCA_947373235.1. GTDB lineage: Bacteria > Patescibacteriota > Gracilibacteria > BD1-5 > UBA2023 > CANBWW01. The sequence goes on from CANBWW010000009.1 coordinate 2,358, forward strand.
TGAGAAGATGTCCTATCGGAAAAATCGCTTTCGAAAGCTGAAAAGAAGAAAGCCGAGAGAGGAAATAAGATTGATCCTTCGTCGGATCGATTCACTTGGAGAGTTCTCAGGATTCCGTCCGCGCATAGTGTCCAGTGGCGATCGCTTCGAAACCGAGTGAAAGTGCTTCCTCGAGAAAGAGATCGAACTTCACAAGATTATTACAAAATACATCAGGATTTGGAGTCCTTCCTGCCTCATATTCACTATAGATATAGTCGATAATTCTTTTTTCGTATTCTTCTCGATAATCGAATGTATAGAGAGGAAGTTCGAGATATTCTGCGACTTTTTTCGCTTCCGCAAGATCTATAAGTGTGGTACATTCAGGGTTGTCTTCCTCTAGGTAGTTGATCATAAATCCACAGGAAACTTCATAACCATGTTCCTTCAGAAGATATGCAGAAACGGCTGAATCGACTCAGCCAGAAAGTCATACCAAGATGCGTTTCTTTGGAATTTCTGAAACTCCAGATTTTACAGATTCTTTATTCATATTTTTTTAGACTTTCGATGATTTCTGACCAATCCTTTACCTTACAGAGGAGTGGATGAGAAAAATCAGAATTTCGATTCCATGGCTTTTCCAGAAGAATACACGGAATGTTATTTTCTACAAGATCCTCAGCATTGTGTATACCATCGTCGATCATAAGTGTGACTCATATTTCTCTACAGATTTCAGATTTTTTACGAGATCATTTTTTCTTATGATTTGCAAAGAAAATATTTTCTCGAGGAATATGTGTAAAATATTTCTCGAGCCATATATACACATCTTCTGAATATTTTTCATCACTTCGAGCGGTAATAATAGAAAGTTTTTTGTTTTGATCGTTAAGAAGTTCTACGCCAATTTCCGCATCTTTTATAGAATCGCAATTTTCGAGCGTTTGTTCTTCCCAAAAAGTTCGGATCTCATCCATGTTCATATCACATCCAGGAATCTCTTCTATATTAAAGTGGCTAAATCCATCGAGATCTTTACAAAAAAGTAGTTTTCATTTTTTATGGATCTCTGCGAGTGCTTTCTCCATACTTTTCGCGAGGGTTTCATCGAGATCAAGTCCGATATGTGTATGTTTTCACCAGTCGAGATTTTTCAGTGACATTTCTTTATTTGATGATAAAATTTTCCCCAGCATATTCTGATATTTTTGTGACAAAAAAATCTTCGAGCGATTCTCCGAGTTCTGAAACGGGCATATGAGCGATCATTTTTCCTTCGCAGATAATCCCGAAACTATCACAGATTGCCTCTACATCGGAGAGGATATGTGTATTGAAAAAAATGGTTTTTCCTACTTTTTTAAGGTCGATCATGATATCTTTGATCATTTTTCTTCCCATCGGATCGAGTCCACTCATCGGTTCGTCAAGAAAAATAAGTTCCGGATCATGGAGGATCGCCTGAGCGAGTCCAATGCGTTGAAGCATTCATTTTGAGTAGGTGTGCAGTCGTTTTTTTCGAGCATGTGAAAGTCCGACTTTTTCGAGTATTTCATCTTTCCGTTTCTCGAGTTTTTCTCCGGAAAGTCCATAGAATTTTCCATTGAAATCGAGAAATTCATCTCCAGTAAGATACTTATAGAGATACGTATTTTCTGGCATAAATCCTATTTTTTTCCGTATTTCTGTACTTTCCATCGTTCCTCAGAGAAGAGAAATTGATCCAGTTGTCGGTTTCATGATCGCGAGTATGCACTTCATCGTCGTCGTTTTCCCAGCTCCGTTTGGTCCGAGAAATCAGAAAACTTCTCCTTTTTTGAGAGTGAGCGAGATATCGTCGAGAATGATGGTTTTTTTGATCTTTTTCGAAAGATTTTTGATTTCGAGAGCGTTCTTCATATGGATTTAGATACTGATTTTCTTGATCTGAATACGTATTTCTGATATTTCGTATCCTTCGGGAATATTTTTTATCGCTATGTTTTCTATGGGGAAGTCACAAAAAATCCCTGATTTTTCATCGACGAGATGGGCATGTGTTGTATTATTGCACTCATAATAGGTTTTTCCATTGATTCCTGGAAATCTTCGAATCAATCATTCTTCTGCCATCGCTTCTATATTTCGATAGACCGTCGCACGTCCGATCTGAGGCTCTTTTTTCCTCACTTCCTCATAGATATCGTCCGCAGAAAGATGCTTGCATTCGCAGGTATTACAGATAATGTCACGGTATTGGTGTTTGCGCACGAAAAATATATGAGAATAAGTCGCATTATGAGGAATTTTCCTGAAAAATCAATTTCCTTTTGGATTTGCTTTTGCTTTTTCTTTCAAAAATTTATACTGAATTCACTCTTTTTCCTTCCTTTTTATGTTTCTTTCTCGCCTTTTTTCATTGATCTTTCTCGCCTTTTTTTGTTTTTGCATTCAGATAGAAATAAGTACAGCAGAGAGTGTCCCGTCGTATCGATCCGTTATCAAAGTTCGTTCATACACCTATGATCCATTTACCGCTACATATAGCACTTATGCGGAAGGAAGTGCCGTGATCGTCGGTCAGAAAAAAGTGATCACCAATGCACACGTGATCCTTGATCCCAATGATGCTCCGACTGGTTTTTATGAACTCTGTCTGACGAATGATTTTATTTCTTTACCACGATGTTTTGTAACAGCGAAACTTATATCTTTTGATACCGTCGCCGATATTGCTCTTCTAGAGCCAGATGTACCACTCTCATCTTCACTGGTTACTTCTTTTTCAGAAGAGAAGATCGATCTCGCATCCTCTGTAAATATCTATGGATATCCAGCAATCGGTGGAAAAACCATCACGAGTACCAGTGGAAAAATCGCTGGTTTCGAGAATGGAATGTATAAACTCGATGCTACTATTGATCATGGAAACTCTGGTTGAGGCGCTTTTGATAATTCCGGAAAACTTCTCGGTATGCCTTTTGCGATCAGATCCGATAATGGAGTTATTGGTTATATGATTCCAGAAAGTACGATCCAGAAATTTCTTGAGTGAAAAACTCCTGATTTTGAAAAATTTTATCAAAATCAAACAGACTTTGTACGCTATATAGGACTTCAAAAGAAGATGGTTTTCTGAAAAAATATTATTACCGATTCCTTGGTTTTAAAAAATCCAAAATCATATGGATTTCATATGGTTGATGGAGAGATTTCTGGAGACAAAAAGATTTTTTCATATAGTTTGCAGAGTTTCGATAAACGAGTTACGGTTGGCTATAGTTGTGATGAGATTTTTGGTGATCAGACACTCGCAGATGTACAGGAATATAGCCTCACTCACAGTCCTGAAAATGATACTCCAGATGTCATCACCCGCACTTCCTATCTCTGAAAAAATAATTCCCATTTGCTTATCCAGATGCAGTCAACCGATCTGACGAAAAAATGAGATTTTTCTTATATCTATCCTCGATCGTATTCAAACTGCTTTGCAAGTATAAGCTCCACGAGTCGATATACGGATGAAAAAAATATAGAAAGTGCAAAAAAAATGATCGTCGAGGGAACTCTTTGGAAAGATTTTGGAAGAAATATGAGTTTCTCAGAACCTCTTTTATCGAATCAAAAAATTACGCTTCCATATGGATTTCGTATCCATAAACTTTTGGATAGTTTTGGATGAGTGAGTTTTGTTCTTTGGTATAATCAAATGAATAAAAATATTTCCGGGGGTGATCTACATCTAACAAATTATCAGGATGTCAAAGATATGTTTTACCATTTTGATCCGAACTATGCGGGGAATGATTTTTCTTTTACGGCTTTCCAAAAATCCTATGCTCAGGGGAACGATGAAAATACGCGAGATAGTGTTGTAACGACTACATCAGGCAAGAATTTTATTTTTTCTGTGACTGATAATGGTGATACGAAAGATATTTCTTTTGTGTATCCATTTCGAACTTCACAGGGTCAATACATCATCTTATCGCTTACGAACTTTACTCTTACGGGAGCAAGTGATCAAGATATATCAAATATCAAAAATTTCTTTGCTTCTTTTGATTTTCCTGGACTTTCACCATTTGAGAATGTAGATAAATAGATATCCGTTTAATGAGAATAATTCTCATTTTCATTTGATTTTCTTTCAAAAAACCCTAAAATTCTTTCGTACTTAATTTCTAATTTTCCTCTTATGTCTTGTTGTGACACTGAATACCTTTTTGAAGCCGTAAAAATCGATACACCCGCTCCTTCTTTTGATCTTCCAGCGTACGATCCAGTAAAAGATGATACAACGAATATTTCTCTTGCAGATATGCATGGAAAGTGGACAGTTTTATTTTTCTATCCTGCTGATTTCACTTTTGTTTGCCCGACAGAGTTGAAGGATATGGCAGAAGCGAAATCAAAATTCGATGAGCTCGGTGTGACCGTACTCGCAGCTTCTACGGATACGGTTTTTTCTCATCGTGCATGGGTAAAACATGAAGGACTCATGAAGGGTTTTCCATACCTTATGCTCGCAGATCATGCACTTGAAACCGCATCTCTCTATAATATCCTCGATGAAAAAGCGGGAATCGCTGGTCGAGGAACATTTATCATTGATCCTCATGGAATCTGTCGTGGAATTGAGGTGACTTCTGGTCCACTTGGACGAAATTCGGATGAATTGATCCGAAAGATCGAGGCACTTCAGTTTATGGAAGCACATCCAGGAACGGCTTGTCCAGCAAAGTGGGCCGTTGGATCAAAAACCCTCAAGCCTTCCATCAAGATTGCTGGAGAAGTAGAAAAAGAGCTTCAATAAGTATTTTTAATAAATTCCCTTCCAAAAATCGGAAGGGAATTTATTGTGAAAATCCTTTCTTTTGACAAAAGAAACCTTTTCTATACTATCTTGCTACATTTTCGTATGAGTTCACGCGGACTCTCGTATTTCGATTATATGAAATACGAGTTTTTGCACATACAAGAGGAACTTGAAAATAAGCCTTATGAACTTCTTTCTACTTTTCTCTCTTTTTAATCCCATTTTTCCTTCATGACTGTCCAAAAAGACGTACCACAAGATGACTACTATGCTCAGGTTTCTGCTTCACAAAAATCAGGAAGTGATGATAAAAAGCCAACAAAACTGAAGCTCAAAGCAGTGGTAAAAAAACCATCTGAGAGTGAATCTCAAGAAGTGCCCACAGCACCAGTTTTAAAGATCGTGAAAAAACTTCCAAAAATTTCCGAAGAATCCACTTCGGAAGTAAAATGAGAAAATATTGCAGAGGAAACTGAGCGTCCCAAAGCACGTCTTGTCGAACGTGAACATGCTGGCTCAGGACTCATGAGAAGCGTGATGAATAGAAATGAAAATACTCAAAAATCAGAAGATCGTGATATGAGTAAGTTTCCAAAGATTTCTTTTGCAAAAGTAGAAAATAAATTTAAACCATTGGAAAATCGCCCCGTTATGCCACTTCCTCCAGGTGAAAATTCTGGGTATAGAGGTAATCGATCGAATAATACTCATTCAAATAGTTCTTCTTCGCAAAATTCTCCAACTACTGGATGAGCTCCAAGACTTCGTGATGATGCGAAACCGATGTTTCAACGTGATATCGGTTTTTCGACTCCGTCTCGTGATGGAAGTGCGAAAAAATGAGCTCCAAGCAAATGAGGAAAATATCTTTCCGATGATCCAAAGCGCCGAAGTGTGAAAACGATCGGATGAGTGGATAATGAAGGAGGATTTCGTCGTGGACACAAGACGAGTAAAAAAGCTGAAAAATCTCTCGAAGATGTGAAACAAGTTCTCGTGGATCGTACGGGTCAAGAGGTTTCGATTGCGGGAGTGATCTCAGTAAAAGAATTTTCTGATAAAATAGGAGTTCCAGTAGCTAAAGTGATGGGAGAGCTCATGAAAAATGGAGTCCTCGTAAATCTCAATGCTCCGATCGATTTTGATACAGCATTTATCATCGGGGAAGCCTTCGGGATCAAGATCCTGAAAGAGATTTCTGAAAATGTTTCTGTATCAGATCTGATGGATGGAAATATCGCCGATCTTATCCAAGAAGATGATGCAACCAGACTCGTGACTCGTTCACCGATTATCTCGATCATGGGACACGTCGATCATGGAAAAACCTCGATTCTTGATTATATACGAAAATCTTCTGTTGCTTCAGCTGAGGCGGGTGGAATTACACAGAAAATCGGTGCGTATCAAGTAACGAAAAATGAGAAGCGTATTACATTTCTCGATACTCCTGGACATGAAGCCTTTACGATAATGCGTGCTCGTGGTGCGAAGTTGACAGATATTGCGGTTATCGTCGTAGCTGCGGATGAAGGGATGAAACCACAAACGATTGAGTCGATCAACCATGCTCGTGAAGCATGAGTTCCGGTGATCGTCGCGGTGAATAAGATGGACAAGCCAGGAGCTAATCTTGACCTGATCCGTGGACAGATGTCAGAAAATGGATTGCAACCAGAAGATTGGGGAGGGGATACCGTTATGGTTCCAGTTTCCGCACATACTGGACTCGGGATGGATACACTTCTTGAGATGATTCTTTTGCAAGCGGAGATGATGGATCTGAAGGCGAATCCTGATCGTGGGGCGGTAGCAACTGTGATCGAAGCTCGACTCGATCAAAAACTCGGTTCGGTGGCAACGATATTGATCAATACTGGAACGATTCGAAAATGAGATAATATCGCCTGTGCAGGAGCTGCAGGAAAAGTGAGAACGCTGAAGGACTACAAGGGAAAAAATATCGAAGAAGCATGACCAGGCGTTCCAGTTCAGATAACGGGTCTTTCAGAAGTAGTACAGTGAGGGGATATCCTCCAGGTACTTTCGAGTCCAGAATTAGCGACGATCCGAGCCAAGGAATTTTTGGTGGCAAAGAATACAAAGTCGATCCATGCGTTTGAGTGAGCTTCTCTCGGAATGCTCATGTCTCGACTCAAATCTGGAGCATTGAAACAACTCAAAATCGTTCTGAAGACTGATTCCAATGGTTCTCTCGAGGCACTCAAGGCGGCTCTCGCGAAGCTTTCCACTCCAGAAACACAAGTCGTATTTATCCACTCAGCAGTTGGAGATGTGAATCAGTCTGATGTGATGATGGCAGGAACTTCGCAAGCACTTTTGATCGCGTATAATGTCGGTATTATTGCTTCGGCAAAATCAGCACTTTCACAGTCGAAGATCGAGTTTATCGATAAGAAAGTGATCTACCACGTACTCGAGAAAGTCGAGCAGATTATCACGGGTATGATCGATATCAGATATGAAGAATCGGAACTTGGAACGGCGAATGTGAAGGCAATCTTCTATACTGGAAAAAATAATTCTATGATGATCGTGGGTCTCGGAGTGGAACTCGGACGTATTGAGCCAAAATCAAAAGTCCGTGTGATTCGTGGAGAAAGAAAGGTGGGTTCTGGGGAAGTGGCGAATCTGAAAAAAGGTCCACTCGATGTAATCGAAGCTCTCGAAGGGGAAGAATGTGGTATCAACTTTAAGGGAGATGTGATGATCGAAGTAGGAGATACGCTCGAATTCTATAAGATGGTACAGAGAAAATAAAAACCAAAGTGGAGTTTTATTTTTGACCACAAAAATTGCTCACAGTTTTTCCCGAGAAATGAAGTGTAGAAATAGAATATATCAAGAATCAAGAGATTTTTACAAATTGATTTGCTTTTCCTGACCTTTTTTATATACTACACGAGCTTATTTTTGTATTTATCTCACCTTTTCCGCATCCTTATGCCAAAAGATGACAAGATCGAAGTCGAGGGAAAAGTACTAAAAACTCTCCCAGGAGCCATCTTCGAAGTAGAGCTTCCAGAAGCTTTCTCAAACATGGTGATTCGTGCATATATCAGTGGGAAGATGCAAAAAAACATGATTCGTCTCATTCCATGAGATACCGTCACGGTTGAGCTAACACCATATGATCTTACACGAGGTCGTATCACGTTCAGAAAACCAAACGCAAATGCTCCGCAACGGCCACCAGGCTCCCCACAACACCGTAAATAACCGACTGATTCATGAAATCAAGGAATGAGAAGTATAGTATCATTCCTCATTCATTCATTTCACTTCCCGATTCAATAAACTTATCCATGAGAACTTCTTTCTCTGAGATCGGCATTCCGCTCAAAAATTCGAGCAAGCTCTATTTTTTCACTTCACTTGATCTATGAAAGTTCGACCATCTGTTAAAAAAATCTGTGATAAATGTGTGGTTATCCGCCGAAAAGGTGTGGTTCGTGTTATCTGCCAAGAACCAAAACATAAACAGCGTCAAGGGTAATTTTTCTTCAGAAAAATCTTTTCAATAAACTTCTAATAAATCTAAACATTTCACTTATGGCTCGTATTGCTTGAGTAAACCTTCCAGACGGGAAGCACGCTGATATCTCTCTTATGTACCTCTATGGTGTAGGTCGTCCACTTGCACAGACGATTCTTACGAAAGTAGGAATAGCTCACAACGTAAAGATGGGTTCTCTTTCAGAAGCGGAACTCGATCTTATTCGTACAGAACTGAAAAGTTATATTATCGAAGGTGATCTTCGTCGAGAAGTTTCTACGAATATTAAGCGTCTTCAAGATATCGGCTCTTACCGTGGATCTCGTCATCGAAAACGTCTTCCAGTTCGTGGTCAACGTACAAAAACAAATGCACGTACACGAAAAGGAAAGGCAGTGACTATTCAAAATAAGAAGAAATAATTTCTTCCTGAGAAATATCCCCTCCAATTATACTCTTATAAACTCAATGTATGGCAAAAGCTACACTTCGTCGCTCAAAAAAGACTCGTAAAAATGTACCCGAAGCAATCATCAATATTACTGCAACTCTCAATAACACACACGTTGTTGTTTCTGATCTTGCTGGACAAGTTCTCACTTGGGCAACTGGTGGAACTGCTGGATTCAAAGGTGCTCGTGAGGCAACTCCATATGCAGCTCAGATTACCAGTGAACAAGCCGTTACAAAGGCAAAAACTCTTCATAATGTAGAAAAGGCTCACGTATATATCCGAGGAATCGGCTCTGGTCGTGAACAAGCTATTCGTGGCATTATTAATGCAGGTGTTGAACTCGTTGCGATCTATGATATCACTCCCGTTCCTCACAATGGTTGCCGCAAACGAAAGGCTCGTAAGTTATAAAAGAAAAATCCCTTTTCAAACTTCAATACTCAATCTCTAATCACTACTCTATGCGATATACAGGTCCTAAAATGAAACTCTGCCGCCGTGAAGGTTACAACCTCTTTGGTGTAGAAAAATATAACCTCGAAAGCAACCACCGCCAAGTAAAACGTGCCGGAAAACTTTCTGAATTTGGAGTACAGCTTCGTAAGAAGCAAGCTGCAAAACGTCAGTTTGGACTTTCAGAAAAACAATTTTCAAAATACTATCACCGCGCAGTAAAGATGGAAGGAATTACTGGTGATTCTATGCTTCGTCTTCTTGAAGTTCGTCTTGATACCGTTATCCTCCGTGCAAACTTTGCTCGGACGATTATGCAGGCTCGCCAAGAAGTTGGACACGCTCACTTTCTTGTGAATGGAAAAAAACTTAATATTCCTTCATATGAAGTTCGAGTGGGTGATGTGATCACGATCAAAGAGCGTATGAAAGAGTCCACTCTTTACAAGTCTCTTGTTGAAGAGTTCCAGGCATTTTCTTCAAAAAATGCAGCTGCTCAGGTGACTTCAGCTCGTTGGCTCTCAGTAGATCCAAAAAACCTTTCTATCACGATTACTGCACTTCCTGAAAAGGGTGACTTCGATCAGATGATAGATGTACAGCGTATCGTGGAGTTTTACTCAAAATAGTTTTTGAATATCTTGTTTTAGACTCTCTCAGAGTTGAGAAATCATTCGTCAGTTAGTTTCTTTCTACTGACTCCTATCTCTTCACCTAATCTTCGATCTATGCACATCCTCCATAATACTATCGGAGTTCCAAAAATCCGTAGAGAAATTATCTCGGCAACGGAAGAAAAATTTGTTATCGAACCACTTCCAAGCGGATATGGTGTAACTCTCGGAAATTCTCTTCGTCGTGTGATGCTTTCTTCTATTCCTGGTGCGCGCGTTACTGGTATCAAGGTTGCTGGAGCTTCTCATGAATATACAACTCTTCCAGGTGTCCGTGAATCAGTACTCGATATCATGCTGAACATCAAATCCCTTATTGTTTCTAAAGATTCTTCTGATACTGAGTGGCTTTCTATCTCAAAAAAGAAAGGTGGTATCGTAACTGGTGCTGATGTGAAAGTTCCTTCTGGAGTTGTTATCTTAAATCCTGACTGCTATATCACTACTGTAGATAGCGGATTCGATCTTGAGATGCAAATCCGAGTAGAAAAAAATGTAGGATATGCTTCGATCGAAGATCTCAAAAAACGTGAAGAAGATGTAGAAGTGTTGGTTCTCGATGCAAGCTTCTCTCCAGTACAAAATGTAAAATATGAAATCAAGACGACTCGTTACGGTGAAATCACCAGTCTCGATTCTCTTGAAATCACTGTAAAAACAAACTGAGTTATGTCGCCTTCAGATGTGATGAAGTTCTCTTCAAAAATGCTCGAGTCATATTTCTCTCTCTTCAATGAAGATCGTCTTCAGGTTGGTGGAGAATTCATCTCTGACATTCGCGAAGTGATCGAAAAAGAAAAACAAGAAGTGAAAGCAGATCTCGAAAAAGAAACCTATACACCGATTGAAATTATGGGACTCTCACCTCGAACGCTCAATGCGCTCGTGAATGGAGATATTCTCTCGATCGAACAGCTCACAAAATGTACGGAAGCAAAACTTTCTTCTATCAAAGGATTCGGAAAGAAAGCAATGACTGAAGTACGTGATGCACTGAAAGGTCGTGGATTCAAACTTCTTGGAGACGACTAGTCGGAGTGGACAGAAGGCAGTTCACAGATATCAGAATACATCTGATATCTGACCACTGCTTCCTGAAAACTGAAAAATTAATTCTAAACTAAATATTCTATTATGCGCCACCGAGTAAAAAAACATCTTCATTTTAAAGGAAAAGATGATAATCACCGCAAGAGCATGGTTCGAAATCTTCTTACGAGTTTGTTCACTCATACGTCGATCCAAACTACTTCAAAAAAAGCATATGCTATAGAAGGATTGGCTCATCGTCTGATCGAAACGGCGAAAGGAGATCATTCTGAATACAACAAGATTCGTATGATTTCTGCTGAACTCTTTACAAAAGAAGCAACGGTTGCACTTCTTGCACTGGCTCCAAAGTATAAAGATACAAAGGGTGGATATACTCGTATCACTCCGATCAAGTATCGTGACGGTGATGCAGCTACCCTCGTTAAGATCGAACTTATATAATCCACTCCACTTGAATTATGAGGCTTCGCCTCGAAAAACAGCATTCCATTCGCAAAATTAAATTTCTCTCCGTTCATTTATTTTCCTCATTTCATTGGTTTTATGAAAACTCTCGTCGCAAAACAACTTCTTGGTCAAGATCGTAAATGGCTCGTTATCGATGCTGAAGGGAAGAATCTCGGACGTATTTCTACCCTCATTGCTCGGAAACTTGCGGGTCGTGATCGTGTTGACTATACTCCACATATTGATAACGGTGCCTACGTGGTCGTTCTCAATGCTGAAAAGGTAGTCGTAACTGGTACGAAAGAAGCAGATAAGATGTATTATTCTCATTCACAATATATGGGTGGGCTTAAGGAGACAAATCTTACAAGAATGCGTGTAAAAAATCCAACTCACCTCCTTCGTCATGCGATCGTCGGTATGCTTCCAAAAAATCGTCTTCAAGATGGTATGGAAAAAAGACTCAAACTTGTGATTGGTGCCAACCATGATTTTGCTGCACAAAAACCAGAAACCATTACTCTCTAGTTCCCGTATTTCTCCTCTATTCATTCTTACTTTTATCTTATGTCAGAGAAACAATATTCATATGCAGTTGGTCGTAGAAAAACGGCTACCGCTCAAGTTCGTCTTTTTAAAGGAAAAGGTGCCAACACTGCAAACGGTGTTCCACTTGAAACCTATGTAACACGTGCGGATCTGTTTTCTCAGATCTACGCTCCTCTCAAGACTGCTGGACTCTATGATGCATTTCACTTTGAAGTAAAAGTAGAAGGTTCTGGAGAAGCTGCTCAGGCTGGTGCTATTCGTCATGCGATTGCTCGAGCCCTCGTAGTGGTTGATGAAAATCTCAAATCCGCTCTCAAGGGTGCTGGATTTCTCACTCGAGATGCTCGTCAGGTAGAACGTAAGAAACCAGGTCTCAGAAAGGCTCGAAAGTCTCCATCTTGGTCAAAGCGTTAATATTCATACTTGGAACTGAGAACTTTGGGTTCAGAGTTCTCATGAATTTCTCCTCAAAGTTCTAAAATCTAAAATCTAAAATCTCACCAATGCCTACTATCAATCAACTGGTTCGTCGTAAACGTAAAGATCCTGCTCGTAAGAGTAAGTCTCCTGCACTGCAATTTACACGAAATTCTCTCAAGAAGACGATGTCTCCACTCGCAGCTCCTCAACGTCGAGGTGTGTGTCTGAAGGTATATACTTCTACTCCAAAGAAGCCAAACTCAGCCCTCCGAAAGGTAGCAAAGGTTCGTCTGACAAATGGTTACGAAGTGATTTCGTATATCGGTGGAGAAGGGCACAACCTCCAAGAGCACTCAGTGGTGATGATCCGTGGTGGTCGTGCGAAGGATCTTCCAGGTGTACGATATCATATCGTTCGTGGAGTTCTCGACTGTCAGGGTGTAGATAAACGTGGTCAATCTCGTTCTCTCTACGGTGCTAAGAAGCCAAAAGCGAAAAAATAAAAATTCTGTTCCATTTTCTGAATCAAGAATCTCGAATCAAGAAGTGAAAGGTGTGAGTATAACATAGCTGTCATAATCTTCCTTCTCCCATTTCTGATCTTTATTCTCCATTCTAAATTCTAAAATTCTATAACTCTATGAGTACCAAAGGAAGTGTATCATTTAGCACACAAAACGAACGTCTTCAAAAGTTTGTAAACTACGTGATGAAAGAGGGAAAGAAAACCCTCGCTCACAAAATCATTAACGCCACTTTCGATATTCTCCGTGAAAAGGGATATGCAGATGCGGAAGGAGTTTTCGATAAAGCTATCGATAACGTTATGCCTCGTATCGAATGTCGTCCAAAACGAGTGGGTGGTTCGATCTACCAAGTTCCAACGGAAGTTCCTCCAGGACGTTCGTTTGCTCTTGCATCACGATGGATTCTTGCGGCTGCTCGTGGAAAAAGTGGAAAAGATTTTTCTCACTTCTTGGCTCAAGAGCTGATCGATGCGAACGCTGAAACCGGTGTAGCAGTCAAGAAACGAAATGACGTCTACAAGATGGCAGAAGCCAATAAGGCATTTGCTCGTTACGCAACAAAGAAATAAAATCGTTCTCCACTCTCTTTCTAAATTCTAAAATAATCATACTACTATGGCACATAAAAAAGCGATGGGTTCGACCTCCAATGGTCGTGACTCGCAAGCCAAAAGACTTGGTGTAAAAATCTACGGTGATCGTCCAGCTATTGCAGGGAATATCATCATCCGTCAAAAGGGAAATACTTTTTGGCCGGGTAATGGAGTTTCTCAAGGAACTGACTTTACTCTCTTCGCCATTCGCGATGGAGTGGTATCTTTCCAAGAAAAACGACGTGTTCGCTTTGATGGTCGAATATACCGTGATACCTATGTACACGTAAACTAATAGTTTTCGGAAGGGAGTTTGCAGAAATAAGAATAAGTTTCTGTATCGTTTCTTTTTCCTGTAAACTGTATTCTCAAAACTCTTTCCTTGGTTCATTTGAATTCTCCTTCGGTTAATTTAGTATTCCTATGGCATTATGAAACCTACGGTTTCTTAAAACTGCATTCTGCTCAGAAATACCTTTCATTCCATTCAATCTATTTCTTCACTTCATTTGTTTTATGACTATCTCTCCTCCACAACAACTTTCGAAAGTTCGCGGAAAAAAACGTTATTCTGCATGGGTACACTTGAATGCTCGTCGTCTTACTGAACTCGTAGCTCTTCAATATAACGAAGCAGGAGAAGCGGTTGCACTTTCTCACTTTGCATCACCGATCACTGGTATGTACAAAGGTCGTCAAGTTATCTCTGTGAAGACTGGACGCGGAAAGGCTCCGACAAAAATCCGTGCATAATACGATATGAAAAATACCCGCCATTTGGTGGGTATTTTTTGGTGGAAAATTTTAATGAAACATAGCTTTTTCTAAAGTTAGTATAGTTAGTTTAGTAAAAAATGATATAACCCAGATAACAACCCAAAGGATGATTATTATATCAACCTTAGTTGCCTTTACTGTGTGCTGTTTATCTAGGTGTAACCGCATAACCATAATGACTATAGCTTCAAGTAAAGATACAAAGCATATCCTCATGTACCCTCAGTTTTCTAGGGTATAAACCCAAAGATTTATACCAACACAAATACTTAGAACTATAAGGGGTATAATTCTTTTAAATAATGAAACTCTATTTTTATTATTTACTATCGATTCCATACTCTTTCTCCACCCATCCTTACTCACTCAGACGAGATAAATAAATTGAAAAAGGTAGTGAGACCTTCATTTATAAACCCGCAAGATGCGAATTCAGATAAATATAATATACATTTAATAAATAATATGTCAAAATTTATTTCGGTTCTTCCTCGCTTTTTTCCAATTTTTCCCTATAATTCCGCTATATTTACCGAACCACTTATGATCTCTCGTCGCCATACCCGTGAATTTCTCCTCCAGTCCCTCTATGCTCGAAGCGAGCTTGGAAAAAGTTTTCAGAAAGATGCATTTATCGAATCATATTTTTCTGAAGAGGGAATGATGGAAGTGATCGATCTCCCATATATCGAAAAGATGGAAGGTTATATTTTGACTCATGAAAATACTCTTATATCCATCATCGCGTCACTCGCACCGAAGTTTGATCTTGCGACTATGCCGATCATGCATATTTTGATTCTTATGATTGCTCTATCTGAGATTCTCTATGGTGCAGAACTCACGATTCCAGAAGCCGTGAGTGTAAATGAAGCGATCGAACTCGCTAAGAAATTTTCTGATGAACAAGGAAAGGCTTTTGTAAATGGGACACTTTCGACATTTCTCAAGCAAAAAGATGAAATTCTCACGAATAAAAAAGATGTTTCTTTTCAGGTTTTTAAGAAATAATTTCCCTTTAATTTTTATAGTATTTCATTATGCCGCGAATTTCTCTCCGATATGATCGGCCAGAGTTTGAAGAAAAGGTAGGAATTCTCCTCGCTTCCCTTCAGATTCTTCCGAAAAATCCAGATATATATGTCCTTGCCTTTATCCATAGAAGTGTCTTAAATGAAGCTCACTCTGGATATGCTTCTTCGAACGAACGAATTGAGTTTCTCGGGGATGCCGTTCTCGAACTCGTGATCACGGAAAAACTTTTTTCTGATTTCCCCTTTAAGTCAGAAGGTGAGATGACGGATATACGATCGGCTCTCGTGCGTGGGCGCAATCTTGCTGTTATCGCTCACGAGATCGGTTGTAGTGATGCGATACAACTCTCGCGCTGAGAAAGTATGGCAAAGGGGCAAGAAAACCCATATATCCTCGCAAATACACTCGAGGCACTTATTGGGGCGATCTATCTCGATCTTGGTTTTCATGAAGCGAAATCCTTCATTCTTGATCATGTCTACGGAACGCTCGCTCATATTCTGGAAGAATGACTTTTTGTGGATCCAAAATCTCACTTACAGGAAGTAACTCAGGCAATCTGGGGAATCACTCCGACATATACAGTGACAGCAGAAGAGTGACAGGATCACAATAAAATCTATGTGGTGGTAGCTTCTCTCGGGAATATCACTCTCGGAGAAGGTAAGGGTTCTTCGAAGAAAAAATCTGAGCAAGATGCTGCAGAAAATGCAGTTGCACAGAGAAAAATCTGGGAATCACAGATTACCCTTCCAAAAAAAGTCATCCCACTTCATGAATAACCACTCGCAAAAAATACGAAATGTCTCGTATTTTTTTCTTTGATTTTTTGCTTTCCCTTCATTTTTGAGTTACACTTTCCTTATGCAATCACTTCCAAGAAAAGACTATCCAAAGGATTTTTATTATCATCGTACGAGTTCACCCGGATATAGAAAATATCTCACTCTCGGAGGTCTCACGACTTTCGATCTTCCTAGATCTCCACAATATGCATGGGTGAAGAAACTTTTCGGGGGATTTTTTGCGATCATGAAATATGAGCGAACCGATATCGAGCCTGACATCGAGTGGATCAAGAAACACCTCTGAGTCAAACATGCTTTTATTGCTTGGATCCCGTATTCGAAAGAAAAA
>CANBWW010000010.1 GCA_947373235.1 Candidatus Altimarinota bacterium
CAGGTTCGTCATATCCTGTGGAGTGATCACATCTTCACCACCGAGGACTTCCGAAAGGGTCGTCGCATCATGATGTCCAACTTGGAACGACACGAGTGAACCTACATTTCAGAAAACCGCATCTTGAACGGTTTCCGGCATCTGTGCGATATACTGGTTCGCCATCGTAAGAGAAAGTTTATACTTTCGAGCTTCTGAGAGGATCGTCGCAAAACTATCCGTCGCAAAGTTCTGAAACTCATCAACATAGAGGCCAAAATCTTTTCGCTCGCTTTCCGGAATATCCGCACGAGTCATGGCTTCGATCTGAAACTTGGTTACCATCATCGATCCAAGGAGTGCACTCGCATCCTCACCGATACGTCATTTCGAAAGATTCACGAGAAATATCTTCTGATTATCCATAATCCAACGCAGAGAAAACGGATTTTTTGGCTGACCAAGGATATTTCTGAGAATGGGAGATGACAGAAATTGTCCAACTTTATTTAAGATCGGGCTCACCGCTTCTGTCATATTCGCTGGTGTCATCTTTCCAAATTCCTGAGTCCAAAACTGTACGAGAATCGGATCTTTTATTTTCGAAACGATCTGATTTCGATAGGACTCATGAGTCAGGATCATCGGAATCGATATGAGTGTGGTATCAGGAACTTGGAGCAGTGTCAAGATCGTATTTCTGAGGATATATTCGAGACGAGGACCCCAACTTTCCGCAAACATTTTTTTAAAGATCGACACGAGTCATCCGGCTACGATCGGACGGAGCTCTGGATTTGGATTATCAAGCATATTGAATCCGATCGGAAAATCTTGATCTGCTGGATCAAACAATACGATATCATTGGTTCGAGATTTTGGTATATTGGCGAGGATCGTCTCGACCAGATCGCCATGTGGATCGATTACCGAAACTCCACGACCGTTTAATATGTCGGTGTAGATCATATTTTCAAGAAGGGTCGACTTTCCCATACCCGTCTTTCCGATAATATACACATGTCGAGCGCGATCGATGGGCTTGATACCAAATCCTTCAGTATTTCCACGAAAATTCGCTACTCATATGGGCGTATTTGGACTTTCCATGTTCGGAAGGTTGTGTGGAACTTCGAACTTTCGACTCAGCACCCAATTCACTCCAGGGGTTTTGACATAGAGTGTCGGAAGATGAACGATCCCTGCAAGTTCCGTTGTATTAAGGATACTTCCATGATGTCAGACGTGGCGATGGATGTCGATATATTGAAGTTTCTTGGTTTTTCAGATTTTGAAAGAGTTTCCTTGTGGATTCGCGAAGATATTCATACTTCCTCAGAGTTCATTCAAAATGAGTGAATCACTTCTATCCTCACGAACATTTTTAAAGATCGAAATATTGACTCCATATCAATACGCTTCTGTCTTGAGTTCATCCTTTCCTCATTTTTCATCATGTTTTGTATGATCCGTATGATTTTTATCTTCTGGATTTTGTACTAAAAGATGAAAAATCTTCATGAAAAGTGTGAACGGAAAAAATATCCACGCAACGTATCCCCAGTGGTGAAGTAAAAATGACTTGAAAAAGTGAGGAATAAAATGTGAAGAAAGAATCGCTTTTTTACCCTCAGATCTCCATATATCATCATGAATCGGGGAAAAATCGATAATAATTCCTCAAACATCTCATTTTGGGATCTTTACCAATGCGCTCGTGAGTGAAGAAAGCGGATCAATAGAATCTTTCTCAGTACGATCCTTCATATTCACATAGAGTTTCAACGTACTTGCATCAAGATGGGAAAGTTTTACTTTTCTTATTGCGAGTTCTTGATCAGAGTTCAAAATATCGATAGATTCTTTGAGCTCTATATCTGGATAGTGAGCATAGAGTTGCGATGTAAGAAAAGAGGCGTAAGCTGGAGAAGTGGAAAAGAAAAACCGAATCCGACTTTCTGAAGAAAGAATCTGAAATCGAAAAAATGGCTTTTCTCCGCGGGATCGAAAATGCCACCATGTCTTTCTATGAGAAAGACTATGATGGAGTGTGGATAGCATCTCACGAGCAACAAAAACTCATTTTTCATTGGCGCGATCGACCGCTACTTCATAGGTGATAATCGATAAGTGAGAAGACACGGGAAATATAAAAAAGAAGATTGTCTCCATAATATCAGAAGCCTCCGAAAAAGACAAGCATTTGGGGTTGCCAATTGTTTCGGTATTCTTATACTTCGATTCATGCAGATAATGACACTTAGTACATCTACTCTTTCCCTTGATACAGATACCATTCTTTTTGACGATGGAAGCCTTCCAGAAGCCATAATAGAGCTCAAATCCAGTATAAAATGTAATTATTTTCTTCTTTCAAAAGAAAACCACGTTACCAAAAGACAAGTATTTTTAAAGTCAAAAAGTATTTTTAAAGGATCATGAATCTATATATGATCTGATATGGTTTCACAAATGACCGTAAATATCCATGGATCCGATACGGAAGCATCTTTTTCCCTTCTCGCACTGGCTACAGAAAATTCAAAAATAAAAATTGATGGGATAGGGCAAGTGGAAATGGGATCCAAAAATATTACTCTTCGGGTCGATCAAACCAATATTCTTCTTTGAAAAAATACGATCGTCCAAGGAAAACCGGTTCTCGAAATAGCAACTGACAGTATCAATGGATGACATTCATGTAAAGTTCATCGTATTTCTTGAGAAGCGCTTTTTTATCTCGAATCTCATGGAATCGATAAAAAAACAGCGGAATGAATGCTTTTGGACGCTGAAATCAGAAAACACCTCTCTGTTCTTCCAGAAGAGGAAAGTGAAAAAATATATGGGGAAATACAGGAAAAATTAGGATTTTTAAAAAAATAAACGATGCACGAAAAAATCATCAAAGTCTGCCATGGTCGATCTTGTTCGGAAAGATTTTCGCCCTATATCCTTTCTCGACTCAGCGGAGATAAGGAATTTTATAAATATCCAGATACGCTCATCTTCGAAAAGTGTCTCTGCCAAGGGAGATGTAAAGAATGACCCATAGTGATCTACGATAATGATCTCCACATCTATCAAAATCCTATAAAAGCCTCAGAAATTCTCAGAAAGAAAGTGAACGAATGGAAAAATACAAGAAAATAATCAAAAAATAATTATGTCAAAAACTGGATATGTCGCCATCGTCGGTCGACCAAATGCTGGAAAATCCACCCTCCTTAATGCTCTTATCTGAGAAAAAGTTAGTGCGGTTTCTTACCGACCTCAAACCACTCAACGGAGTATTCCTGGGATCTTTACAGACGAAGAAAAACAGATTCAAATTGTATTTCTTGATACTCCTGGAATCCATAATACTTCTTCCGATGGACAATTTTGAAGTCAAAAATCTTTTGAGATCAATGAACGGATCAATTCAGAAGCATTCGCCTCACTGAGGGAAGCAGATCTGATCATCCGCCTTCTCGATCCAACTCGTCCTTATGGAGTCGAAGATAAAAGGATCGATGAAGTTCTGAGTTTTCAGACAAAACCCATTCTCCGCATAGAAACAAAACAAGATATGGATAATAAAAGTTACCCTCAGAAAGGCGTCGATATTCGGATCGATTCGATCGCAAAAATAGGGTTCGAAGAACTTATAGAAAAAATATCAGCGCATCTTCCAGAATGACCATTTCTCTATGATCCAGACTACTACACCGATCAACCAATGGATCTCAGAATTCAAGAAGTGATCCGCGAGATTCTTTTTCTCGAGCTTGGAGATGAGATCCCGTATGCTGCGTATGTCGAAGTTGCTGAGATCGAAGAGCGTCCAGCAGGAACCGTCATGCAAAAACCCCTCAAATGAAACGGTCCAGAAAAAGAAAAATTTCTTCCAGAAATGCTCAAGATCCAAGCCTACATCAATGTCGAATCTGACTCTCAAAAAACCATCATCATCGGAAAAGGTGGAAAAAAGATAGAAACAATCGGAACTCGTTCTCGGATGATTCTCGAAGATATTTTTGATAAAAAAGTATTTCTTGCTTTAAGGGTGAAAGTACATAAAAACTGGAGAAAAGATGAGAAGACTCTTGAGAAACTCTTTCCAAAAAAATAATTCTCTATGGTGAACTACGATGCTTTTGCAGAAACATTTTCGAAAAGTCGTGAAAATCATCCATGGCCCGAATTGGATTTTTTCATAGAAGAAATGCGAAAAGCGAACGTGAAAAGTATCCTCGATATCGGTTGTGGAAATGGAAGATTCCTCGAACATACAAAAAAAAAATGATTCCATACAGAAACATATCTCTGAATCGATAGTTCAGAAAAAATGATAGAAGAAGCACGAAAACTTCATCCAAAATATGAATTCCAAGTATGGAATATGTCTCAACTGGGGAAAATAGAAGTTGGAAAATATGATGCCCTTCTTTTTCTTGCCTCATTTCATCATCTCGAAACGAGAGAAGAGAGATTGGAAGTACTAAAAAAAACAAAAAATCTTCTCTCACCTTCTGGGATGATCTATATGACCAACTGGAATCTTCTTGAACAGGCAAGATATACAAAAAGCCACCGTGGAAATGGTAACTTCGATATCAAGATCGGGGAATATACGAGATATTATCATGGATTTACGACTGAGGAGCTGGACTGACTTTTCAGAGAAAGTGGTTTTGAAATCATCGAAAATCGAGTTTTCGAAGGTGGAAGAAATATAGTGAGTAGATTAAATTAAACATCTGCATTATTTGACCTATAGAATCAAGTATGATACTATAAAAAAGAAAATAAATATACGTTATGATCGACCAGTCACCTCATCTTCCTTCTAAAAAAGAAAGAACAAATTCCACTATGAAAACC
This sequence comes from Candidatus Altimarinota bacterium, assembly GCA_947373235.1. Taxonomy (GTDB): domain Bacteria; phylum Patescibacteriota; class Gracilibacteria; order BD1-5; family UBA2023; genus CANBWW01. The sequence continues at coordinate 4,846 of CANBWW010000010.1, forward strand.
ATACGCATCGTTTGACTCGCTGTCGAAATGGCCCTAAGAACTGCTGGATCAATAGGTGTATGAGTCGTGGCTGTCACACCTGGATCTGTGACAGAAAAAGTATATGCAGGATACAATTTTCCATCAGAGATAAAGAAACGGATAGATATACTTCCTAGAGAAATCGAACATGCTCAGTATCTCATCCGACTCACGGATGAGATAGAAAAACTTCAAGCATCAGATGCGAACTGGATCAAGCATGGTTATGAGATATTAGCATTTGCAAAAGATCACTTCTGAGATATTACTCAGAAACTTCCTGAGATAGCCCGTGCGCAAATAGAAAAATCTCGTGATCTAATGGTGATTAAAAACAATATAGAACATATGCCAAGGGAAACACTCGAATCCATGATACTCGTGCTTATGAGTTATTTACTCTTGGCTCACCTAGTTCGATTTTTCCGTATATGAGATCGTGATACCTTCACGGATGCCATCAGAAAAAAAGTCTATCGAAAGACCTTATGACTCTCTGATCCGGAGGTATTTACTCAAGAAGTATCCATGCATTTCCAAGAGCATTTCTGAAAAATTCCAACAGAAAAAGAAATCATAACACTTTTAGATGAAGCGATGCGAGCAAGAAAATGAAAATCCTGAGAATAGATCTCAGGATTTTCTATGATATATTAATGATGCCCACCTTCATGACTTTCATTTCTAGATCCACCCTCGGTATTAAGTCTTCTTTTGCCAGATTTATGAATTCACCACGAGCTGAGAGAATCCATCGTTTCATCGATAATTTTTTTTGGAAGAAAATTTCCAAGCGTACGGATAAAACTGGCAGGAAGGGCATTCAGTCCTTTTGTTATATTTCCAAAAAACTTTCCACCGAGCCAAGGAACTCGATCAATCGTACCACTCGATATATCAGTGATATTATCGGTTACTATATTTGTATAAGCTTTATCTAGACCACGGGTCAATCCAGTAATCGAGTTGGTAGTAGCTTTTCCCGTATTGGCAAGAGTTCACCAAAGAGCTTTTGGAATCGTCTTAATCCCATGAGCTTTCCATGCAGTTAAAGAGAGGATACTCCCAGCATTTTTCACTGCAGTCCATGCAGGATCAAGTATATCAGCAACATATTGTGTCGTTGTTTTAAATATTCCCTGAATAATGGTATTATCGGTAACATTTACCATTGCCTTGAGAGGATCGGATTTTTCTGGATGTTTCGTCGAATAACAAGTCTGAGACTTGGTAAAGAGATTCTCGATGCCTGATGGGGATGAAATATGATTTACTGACATAAGCAGAAATTTTTATAAAAAATATTATTTCAATACACTTTTTATCTGGATGCTGACATTGCCGTAGCTGCCTCTATAGAAAGAGTAATTATCGTAGTCATAGCTGCTGTTTTTATAAAAAAACCTCTGAGACGAGCTGCAATGACAACCAATACCAACATGGAAAAAATAGCTCAATAAAATAATTTCGGATTTGTTTCACGAAGTTTGAGAAATTGTTTGGCTACGTCCTCAGATACTTTAAGTCAATTTAAAACAGAAAAATATGTAGCATCGGAAATAGATTCTCATATAAATTTTGAGACTCTCTCTACATGAGGATTATTGGATTTAGAAATAAGTCACTGGAGTGAATCCGAGGCTACAGCTGCTGGATCAACTCGAGCGGCAATTGAATATAAAAGAGGCATCACTTGTGTTTCTTGTCCAAGACTCAGTTTCGTTATATCTGTTTCCCCTCAAGTTACTGCATAGATAGAGAGAAGCTCATCCATATGCAGAGACTCACCATTATTGAGTTTACTTGAATAATCCTTGAGTCATATATCTGTCATCATACGAGAAACTCCAGATGAAAAACCTGCTTTTTCTGTCAGTTTTTCCATAAGCTTCTGGGCAGATGAATTCGTATAAGGACTATTCCGTAGGGTAGTTCGATAATCAACAACCGTTCATTCTCATTCAGTTCATGGAACCAATATACGACCCAATACCTCATCATCAAGACCTGCACCTTTCAGTGATTCCAGATGTTCTCCGATAATACCACTCATTTTTCCATCCTCTCACTTTGAGATAAGTAATCATTGCATTTGTTTTTTTATACCTTCTGCTCAACCAGCCCAATCAAACTTCCTGATCGATTCTGAAACTGCTGTGAGACTCCCCAGTGCGGTATATTCATAAAAATGTTTGAGAAATTCTCATGTCGGCATTTTTTTCCAATCTTGGTGTTTCGATCACTTCAGTGCACTATTTATAAACTCTTCATCAAATGCAAGAGCTTTTGCAGCATATTGAAGAGCAAACTTCTCTTTCTGTTCTGAAAGCTTCGCACCCACAATAACATCTAAATTTGGCTTGTCTTTATTCTCGATAATCAAACCCACGGGTTTATCGGCGATACTATTATATCATAAAATAGTTTTAGCAGATATTTCGATCTGATCCTTTCTATCTTTTTCATCTTTCCCCCAAGTTGCATCCCGTGTGGCAGCACCAAGGGCAGACCAAAATCAATGATATTCTTTTTCACCTGCACGGTTAATGAGAAAACTTGAAGTATTTTTCACTACTACTATATCCAGAGTATTCCTTCAAGCTTCTTGTAAAGTTGGATCTACTTTCGAAACTCACTTTGGAGCCACTTCAGGTGTTTTCTCCTTTTTCCCATCCCTATCGCCTCCGAGAGCCTTATAGAAAAATGCCCATACGGACTTCATAAATCCATCAGATTCGTTCATCGAATCCTTGAGCCAGTCACGAATGGAGTCGAGCAATCCGATCTTTTCACCCGTCGATTCCTCGAATTTTTTATCGAGATTGTTTGCCATCAATGCAACTCCCGTAGCGATTCATGTGCCAGCGGCGAGCACTTTTGCATTTTTCAGAATAGAGCTTCCGAGTTTATCACTCAATCCATCGAGAGCTCCTTTTTTTTCTTTTGCCTCAGATACTGTGTTCTGTTGAGTAATATCATTGGCACGGATAAACTCCTCAGCTATCTTTTTCTGTTCTTCTACATCCTGCCTCTGTGCAGAGATATCTTTTTTGAGTTTATTGAGAACATCTGGAGTAGAGTTCACGATATGTCACTCTTTCCATTCGATCTTTACATTTTCCGGAAGACCGGATTGTGTACGAAAATCAGATTCTGATTTTATTTCTATGGAAGGATTCTCATTCGCCATGATATTTTATGATTATAAATAAATTATACTAGAGTTCTCTTTGTAGGAAATTTAAATAAATGGAAATACCCTCGAGTATTTCCATTTATTTACTCACTTTTTCATGATCAATCTCGAGTTGCTAAAGCATATCCCCATTTTGGTATCGGAGCAAGTACGTGGTATCAAGTAATAAGAACCATTCAGGCAGCTCAAGTTTTCATAGTTAACTTTGAAGCTTCTGTCACTTGATCAATTCTTTGGATATCTTTCACGGCTTTTGCTGCATCTATAGAGCCTTCGGCAAGTTTAGCAGCCCGCGCAGCTTTCGCAACCGTTCCAACATATGGTATAAGCCCAAGTACTCCGAATCAAACACGGGTTCCAAGTTCACCCCAACTCATCTCTTTTCCATTCCAGTCAGTTGCCTTTCCATGTCAAGTTGCAAGTCATTTAACGGCAAATCCTGCACTTGTAATAATATCATATGCACCTCATGCAACTGGAATGAAGCCAATTGCCGTATCCGTCAGATTCACAGCTCCTTCTTGTACCGCAGCAGTATCTTTATTCATTATTCATTTTCCAATCTGAATCCCAGATTGACCGAGAGCAAAGAGCATCATACCACCAAAGGCTCATTTTGCGACTCTCGTATCCATGATCTTTCCATCCATCCATCCATTGGCTGCCATGAGTTTTTCCGCCTTAGTACTCTGTATAAGCATCTTATCAAGATCGGCTTTTGCAAGTGGGGTAAGTTGTTTAGTAGTATCTCCATACTTCTTCATCACTCATTTATTATATTTTTCTACGAGGTCGTTTGCTTCGTGCAATATTTTATTTGCTTCAGTGTGAAATTCTTCCGCACTATGAATCTTTGGATCATTCGAAAGGGCTGTCACTTTATCTTGTGCAAGCTTATTTATCTGCTCTATTTTGTCATGAATTTCATCAACATATCACTTCAATTTCTGTGCATCAGCTTTTTCGCTGAGACTAAGTGACGTTCTTATCGGATCAATATGAGCGTTTTTAGCTTTTTCAGCGGTTATCACTCTATCAACAGCAGCTATACGATCATATTTACTTACGGTTGTATTCCCTATTTTACCTGGATCACCTTTTTTTATCTTATTCAGATTATCATAATCCGCAGCCTCAGGATGTGTCATTCATCCATCCAGATGGTTAGGATTTACAGTTGCGTATGTTCGACTAAATTCTCCTTGCAATCTTGCCTTTACGTCAACATCCGTCGTTGCATCTATAAGATCCAATTTATGTATAAGATCGGCATACTTTGGTCATTTTGTAGTTTGATCGACAAGAAGAGATGTATGTGTTTTTTCAGCTTTATCTAAATCTTTCTGAGCTTTATCAATAGTTTTTTGTGATTTAAGCTTTCATGTTTTACTACTAACATTACTTCTAGCGGTATCATAAGAACTTTTTAGAGTTGCCAATCTCGTATCACTTTCACTCACATAGCTTTGAGGGTTAGCTCTTGCATCATTCAATAATGCTTTAGTATCTACTCATTTTGCTGTAAAAGCTGAGGATTTTTGTATATCTTCTACTGCGAGACGTTGATGTTCATCATTCAACTTATCTTTTGCCTCTTTTTCTTTTATTTTTAAGTCTGCTATATCCTTATTTGTTGTAATATTCTTATCGAATAATCTCTGAAGTTCAGTTTTTTTAGCAGTCACATCATTTTCAGCAGCCGTTATTTTTTGTGTAAGGGTTGTGAGTTTTGTATTTAGGTCTGTTTTTATCGTTCCTCTAGCTGTATCATCAAGTTTTATATATTGACCACTCATACGAATATATTTCTCAAACTCGGAACTCACCTTGAGATGATCGATCGGATTCTTTTGTAACTCTTTCTTGATTTCATCTAGAATCGACAAGGTCTGATCTATTCCCTTCAAGCGTGTAACTTCACTATTCAAAGTTGTTCATTTCAGATGAGTATCGGTTGATTCGATCATCTCTTTGAGCATTTTTACATATTTTTCTTCAGTCCCAAGTTTTTTTACAAGAGCATCTCTTCATACACCATTCAATTCTCCAGATTTTTTACTCAAAAATGCCATAGAATTATATGCAGGAATAATATTCCATCCAAATACTTTTGATAAAATTTTCCCCTGAGCAGGAATAGGATTTGATGATATCACACCATAAGCCATCAGACGTGATAAAATATAAAGATCAGTGTAACCTTCGGATCTTTTTTCAGCCACTTTTTTCTGAAGAGCTTGTTCAGCATCTTTCTGACCTCTTTCTGACTCAAGTTGAGCTATTTTCACTTTCAAAGATTGCATATCAGCTGATTCTTGTATATCGTTTTCAGGTGGGTTTTGATCAGTATCTGATGATGAGGTTTGAGAATTATCAGTACTATTATCTCCCTTAGAAACAGCTGAGTTACCACCTATCTCACTTTGATCATACGCAGTACTACTGGACTGTTGTTGGGTAGAATCTGATGATGTTGGATTATTTTGAACATCAGCCTGCAAATTATTCAATTGCGCAAGCAATGAGCTATTTTCAGGTAATTTCCCTTTGAGATTTTTCAGTTGATCTAGAGTAAGCTTGTTGAGATCTTCTTTCGTAACTTCGGAAGATTCTGCAAGTGAGCCATCGACTGTTGAAAGGGCTTCGCGATCCTGTATAGAGAGTTCCATAGTAAAAAAATTATTTATATTTATTAAGCATCTATTTTAGATATTGCATCCTTTAAGGACGTATCGGCATTTGGAATTTTAGAGAGTGCTGACTTTCGCAACTTTACATTGTTCGGTTCATCGATTTTAAAATTTGGTATGAAAGTACCTGTTATGTACATGCGTAGAATTCATCGAAAAATAGCTGGATCCATATTTGATGGAAGTTTTATAGACTGATCGATTGATTTATTCTTGGTAAAAATAGAATTATCGTTTCCAAGAAAAGCAGATACCTTCTTATCTGATAGATCAGTATTTATAAATTTAAGGTAATCCTCCATTCCAGCAGTATATTTACGTGTTTTTATTTTTTCAGGATCAAGGATTATTTTATAATCAGGACTATTTCGAACTTTATCACTCGCTTTTTTTTGTGTGGGAGTGAGATTTTTCTCTGACTCGGTGAGATTATTGACGGCAGTTGAAGCACTATTCGCTGCACCAGAGATAGCATCTCATGCACTGGCTGCAGCGTCAGTAGTTGCTTTTGCACCTTCTTTTGCGAGATCACCGAGATCAACACCATTTTTTCCGAGCTCTTTAAATACGGCCGAAAGTCAGAACGCTCATGCTCAGAGCATCATCGCCTTTTTAAAATCCCCAAAAAACCATGTGAGGGCAAAGGCAATAAGTAATCACTGCATAGCTCCTGGTGTTTTCAGTAAATTATCCGCTCATCAACTCAATCCATTTCAGAGTGTTGCAAGTCAATGAGTCACAGGATCTTGGTTCCAAGAAGGGATTTTTACTGGATCTGCAACAACTCAAATATTCGAATTGGAAGTATGTTTTGGAAGTTGCACCGATGAAGCACTTGATACATTTGCAAGGATTTGAGGATTTTTGGCAAGAAATGTACTTCCATCCGTTGAAAATCCACTACCAAGAAGAATTTGATCAAGTTTTTTAGGAACATTCAGGATTGGCATAATTGTTGAGCTCGATGCAAGAAAATCTCTATCTGCCTGAGTAAAAGCATTTTTTCATCCGAGTTTTTTAGCATTATTCAGATATTGCACATAATTGCTTTTCTCCACTGGATTTACATTATTATCTTTATCCAAATAGACCTTTGCATATTTTTGATATTCACTCGTTCGATACATCATACCGACTCCGAGGATTTGATTCATTCCAACTTCAGAACGAAAAAATGTTTCTAACTGAGTTGCATAGGATTGATCTGCAGGATTTGACGAAAGCACACGTATATTTCCATTTTGGATTTGTACATGGAGGCCTGATGCTTGCAAACGATCGAGAAGAAGGGCACCAATAGTACCTTCTGCTGCAAGAGACTTCTCAGGACTCAGCTTCTCAAAAGCATCCAAAAGTGGTTTCATTTTCTGAATACCTGTCTTTATAGATTCGAAATTTGACGCATCGATCTGTTCTATGGCTGCTTTCGCATCGATCTGAGTATTGTCAGGACTTGTATTTCCATTAGCCAAAATTTCTTTAGGATTTTCACTTCCAGAAACACTGACATCTATTGTATATCCCATGAAATTGACTGGTGTCGAATTCGTGATATTTAAGAGTTTTGGAAGAATATTTTTTATAAAATCTTCTTTTGAAAGTGATTGTGTTTGTGAAAGAAATCCAAGTGAGCCTTTTATATTAAACTTGTCTCCAGCGATATCAATAGATTGTATTACAATTCATTCTGAATTTGAAAATGTAAATACTCTCTGTCCGATCACAAGAGTATTCTTCTCTAAACTTACTGGTAGTTCGTAAGATTTTCCCGATTCAGAATATCTTACAATAAATGGAAAACTCTGAGCCTTTCGAATAGCATCAGCAAATGCAGTTTGCTTGTCTGGATAATTAGATTCGATTAGATTTTCCACGGTAAGTGCAATTTTATCTGGCGTATTAAATGCTTTCGCTATAATCGCACCGCGAACATATTCTGGACTGTTCTGGACTGATAATAAGGATTCAATCAAGAATTCGTAAGCGTTCTTAGTAAGGTTACGTGGACCACCCCAACCACCTATAAATGAACCTCAAGGTTGTTCAAGATACGATTTTGGATAAGTAATTCCACGTTGTTCCAAGGCACTTTCAAGGTCACTCAGAGTTTCAAAAGAAATAGTGGCACCAATATCTTTTCTTAAATCTTGAAGAGCCACCTGCTTCAGTAAATTTCTTTGTTCATACTGAGTTTTTGCAGCTTCGAGTTGTGCAGCATAAAGCAAAAGATCAGGACCAGTCATTGATCTTTCGGGAAATGGTGCCTTGAGCGATGGAGGAAGTCAACGAAAACAGTTGTCCACTCGATCCTTACTCCATCCGTTGTCTTTTAGTGCTACTTGAAGTTGATCAAAAGTAGTAAATTTATAAGTTGTTTCTGTAGATAATAGGTTTTCTGGTGATCGTTCTGTCATAAAAATATCTTATAAAAAATAGTTACAATTCCACCCTACCATATGTGAGAAAAATTTGCAAATATATAGAATTTATTTTTCTCAAAAAAGACGATGAAATTTTGTGAAATTATATACAACGAAAAACAGAAATCAAATTATTCGTTATGATAAAAATAAGTCAACGAGCTATTTTAAAATTTGCTTTTTCTCTGATTCTCATATAATGGGCGCAATTTAAGAAATAACTTAGACTGTGCCCCCTACAAAAGGGGGATTTCCAGGATATTTCTCAAAATCTTCTAACCCTCTCTCTTCTCTCATGCAATACCGAAATGTAGCGATTATCGCCCACGTTGATCATGGAAAAACTACTCTCGTCGACGCACTCCTGAAACAATCAGGTGTTTTTGCAAGTCACGAAAGTATCGATATCTGTGTCATGGACTCAAACGACCAAGAAAAAGAACGTGGAATCACGATCTATGCAAAAAATACAGCAGTGATGTATAAGGATGTAAAGATTAATATCGTTGATACTCCAGGGCATGCGGACTTCGGTTCTGAAGTGGAACGTGTTCTCCGTATGGTCGACTGTGTATGTCTCGTGGTCGATGCCTATGAAGGTCCGATGCCTCAGACAAAATTTGTATTGAAAAAAGCTCTCGAGCTCGGCCTCAAACCGATCGTTGTAATCAACAAGATTGATAAACCGACGGCCCAACCAGATGCTGTGATTGATATGCTTTTTGACCTCTTTGTGCAACTTGGTGCCACAGACGAACAACTCGATATCACCGACGGACGTATCGTCTACGCGATCGCTCGTGAAGGAATTGCTATCAAGAATATGTCTGATCCACGTGAAAATATCACTCCACTTTATGAGACGATTCTCGAACAAGTTGCTGCTGCAGAAAATGATACTACGAAACCATTTAAAATGCAGATAGCCAACCTCGGATATGACAATTATGTGGGTCGTATGGGTATCGGTCGTGTCTATGAAGGAAAGGCAAAAGTAGGACAACAAGTGACAATCGTCGCAAACGATGGAACTCGTCGAAGTGGAAAAATTTCTAAAATCTATACTTCTCTTGGACTCAAGAAAATCGAAGTGGAAGAAGGAGAAGCAGGTGATATCATCACGATCGCAGGAATTCCGGATATCTATGTAGGTGAGACGGTTTCTACCAATCCTGACGTTGTTGCGATGCCAGCAATCACCGTTGACGCTCCAACTTTGAAGATGTCATTCATGGTAAATGATTCTCCATTTGCTGGAAAAGAAGGAAAATTTGTCACTTCTCGTCAGATCCGTGAACGTCTCGAAAAAGAAACTGAGATGAATGTAGGACTTTCGATCGATTTTGATGGTTCTGATGGAAACTCCTATGCAGTATCTGGTCGTGGAGAGCTCCATCTCTCGGTTCTCGTAGAAACTATGCGTCGTGAAGGATTCGAACTCCAAGTAGGATGTCCAGAAGTGATCTTCAAAATGGAAGGAAACAAGAAAATGGAACCGATCGAGTCAGTTGTGATGTGGGTTCCTGAAACAGCCAGTGGAACCGTCTTCGAAATGCTCGGGAAACGAAAGGGAATCTGTAAAAATATGAATACAGTCAATGGTGTCACGAGCATGGAATTCGATGTGCCAACTCGCGGACTTCTTGGATTTCGTTCAAGATTTGTGATCGAAACAAAGGGTGAAGGGATAATCTACTCTTCATTCTCTCACTACGAAGAATACAAAGGAGCGATCGAAAAACGTGATGTTGGATCTATGATTTCTGGAACTCCAGGACTCTCTATGGCCTACTCTATATGGAAACTCGAGGAACGTGGTCCGATCCTCATCGAACCTGGAACTGAGCTCTATGAAGGGATGATCATCGGGGAACACTTGAAGGGTGGAGATCTCGTGGTAAATGCTACCAAAAACAAACAACTGACCAATATGCGTGCTTCCGGAACAGATGAAGCCGTTCGTCTCACTCCGATCCGTAAGATGACTCTCGAGGATTGTCTCGACTATATCGGTGAAGATGAACTCGTAGAAGTGACTCCATCTTCTCTCCGTCTCAGAAAAAAATGGCTCACAGAAGGTGAGAGAAAGAAAGGAGGAAAATAAAAATTTGACTTTCAGCCCCTTTCCCATAGAATCCCGCCATAAATTTTATAATTCTTTTCCTATCTTTATGATCTGCTACTCTGTAAAAAAAGACGGTGAGTCGAGCGAAAAGCTCCTTATGCGTTACAAAAAGTCTTTCTTCCAAACTCGTACTGCCAATAAACTCAAGAGTGAAAAAACTCATGAACGTGCTGTTTCAAAAAGAAAGATCCGAGAAAAAGCGATCGTACGTGAGTACTACCGTTCACTTTCAAAAAAAGTATAATTTTCTTAATATAAGAAAATAAAAAAACCTCAAATTGAGGTTTTTTTATTCGGATTTTTCTTTTTTTATACAAAGAACTTTTTCGATGACGTTGTCTTCTGTTTCAATCACTTGGATAATCAGTGATCCATCATCTCCAGAAAAAATAACTTCTGCTCCAACATTTGGAAAACCTTCTTTTTCTGCCATTATCACATATGAAATCGGTTCACCTATATATTCATCATCGATTCCATAGGATTTTGGATCGATATCATATTCTTCTATGATATCATCTATAAGTACGGAGCCAACGGCTTCTATGGAACCATTTTGACGCTTTTTCATATATATTTCTTCTTTATCTTTTTCATCTTTTATATCACCAAAAACTTCTTCGAGAACATCTTCCATTGTCACCACTCCAGCCGTTCAACCGTGCTCATCCAAAACCAGTGCTATATGTCGACGCGATTTCTGAAATTTTTCGAAGAGATCATCGAGAACTTGAGTCAGTGGGATCTTCATTATTTTTTCCAGATTCATCGCTCAGAGCTTGATCCCACCATGTCACTGATCTTTGAGTTTAAAGGCTTCTCGAAAAGTAAGTATAAAATCGACATCGTCATGGGAAGCTCCACACACTGGTAAACGTGAATGAGAAGAAATCATGAAAAAATCACAGGCTTCACTGACGGTCATATCAAGCGAAAGAAATTCGACATTAACACGAGGAGTCATTACAGAAACAGCATTCGTATCGCCAAGGGAAAGAAGATTTTTGATCTGACGACGTTCATCAGCTTCCACAGCACCTCATTGGTGGGACATATCGATAAATGCATCGAGCTCTTCTTCAGTGACTTTTTCAGTTCCATGAAAATCTACTTTTCCACCCGTCACCCAACCAAGGATTTTTACAAATATTTCTACGAGCCAGGTAATCGGGAGAAACAACCAAACAAATACTTGATAGATAGGCGCCACTGTGAGAGCCACTCGATCACCGAAACGAACTCCAAAAATCTTCGAAGCGATCTCACCGATCAAAAGGATCGTTATAAAAGAAAAAACATATACCGTCGTCGTAGCAACACTATGAGTCAACCCAAAAGCTGATTGAATTTGAGGAGTGATATATTTATCTGCAATCAACGTCGGAGCACTCGTAACCACCAACGTTCCTATAAGATTGGTTATAAGAAGTCGCTCATTTTTTTTCTTGAGTCTTGCAAGCGTACGGGCTCAAAAACGATTTTGTTTTACATACGTCTGAAGTTTATGTGCCGTGATCGACATAAGAGGGATCTCAGTACCAGCAAAAAACGCAAGTAAGGGTATGGGATCCAAGAGAAAAAAGATAATAATAAAATTGGGAATTTGTGGAATGGTCCCCCCGACAAGAATCGAACTTGTGTCTAAGCCTTAGGAGTGCCTTGTTCTTCCACTAAACTACGGGGAGCAAGAATACTATTGGATTTTATGAAAAAAACTCTATTTTGCAAATGCGTTTG
>CANBWW010000011.1 GCA_947373235.1 Candidatus Altimarinota bacterium
GAGATAAAAGGAACGGAAGCAACAGAAAAAGAAGTAAACCAGGAAGTCGAGAAAGTGATCGGACAATATGAAAATAAAGAAGTTGTGGCTCGACTCAAAGAAAAACTCGTTCCTGGAGATGCTTACTACGAAGATATCAAAAATCGTGTTACTTACAGGAAAGTCGTAGAAGGGTTTTGGGAATAATAAAAATCTCAGCAATTGCTGAGATTTTTATTGAGAAAATAAAAATTATTTCATTTGGTTTGATATTCTTTTTTGAGGGATTCACATTGCGATCACTTCATGTCCGCTCCCATGTTGTGATGGAAAACTATATGATTTTCACTTTTTTCTTTCTATTCGCCCACCTGGTTGCATACATTCCAGACATGAGCAAGAAACACCTGGCTGTCATCGGAAACATTTTTTAGTCAGAGTTTTTTGAATACGAGTTTGAACAAGTCATTGGGTCTTAGCTAATGCTGGAGTCTCATGTATGATAGCGAAAAGATGGGATTGATTTGGATGATTCATAAAATATTTCTTAATTAAGAGTGTCTATTTAATCAAATTTTCTTTTTTGTCAATAGTTTTCACATTCTTTTCACAAAGTGTATTTGAAAAAAGCATTTTTGTTTGTATAATTCGGCAGATTTTTGCCTTTAAAAATATATTTTTCTTCAAGTTACTTGATTCATTTTTCTTCAACTTCTTGATATTTCACTCCTAATTTCCCCACTTCCATGAATGTACTTTCGCTTATATTTTGAGATCCGAGTCAGAAAAAAATAAAATCATACCAGAAAGATCTCGATATCATCAAAAAAATAGAAATCAGACTCAAAACAGAAATAACTTCTCTCGAGGAAGTACAAGCAAAAACTCATGAATTTCAGTCAAAATTCGAAGGACTCGATGTAGAAAATATCGACGATCGTAAAAGAATTCGTGCGATTCTCGAAGAGATAAAACATGAAGCAATTGCTCTGCATCGTCGAGCATCGGAGCTTATTTATGGGAAAAGTTTTGATATCGAGAACGAGTCGATTCTCTGGAATATGATTCCTTACGATGTTCAGATAATCGGTGCACTCGCACTTCATGATGGGAATATTGCAGAAATGAGAACTGGAGAAGGAAAAACACTCGTGGCGACGATAGCAGCATATTTAAATGCTCTGTGTGGTTTTTCAGTCCATATTGTGACTGTGAATGACTATCTTGCACGACGCGACTCCAAAGAAATGTGAATCATATATGGTGCCCTTGGACTCTCAGCTGGAGTGATCACTCATGGACAATCTTTCGAACAGAAAAAAGATGCATATGCATGTGATATCGTCTATGCAACAAACAATGAACTCGGTTTTGACTATCTTCGTGATAATATGGCAATCACCGCTGAAAGACGAAGTATGGGAAAAAGATGGCTTGCGATCGTCGATGAAGTAGACTCGATCCTCATCGACGAAGCAAGAACTCCACTCATCGTATCTGCACCCGACTCAGAACCAACCAGTAAATACATACGATTTGCGGCTTTTGCAAGATCCCTCGAAAACCAAAAACACTACAAAATCGATGAAAAACAAAAAACAGCGACTCTCACAGAAGATGGGATAAAAAAAGTAGAAGAATACCTCGGTGTGGACAACATCTATGTGAGTCAGTATTTTAACGATCTTCATCACGTAGAAAATGCCCTCAAAGCAACCAGTGTTTATCGGCGTGATGTGGACTATCTCGTGAGAAATGACGAAGTCATGATCATAGATGAACATACGGGTCGTGTGCTTCCTGGACGTCGATATTCAGATGGACTCCATCAAGCAATCGAAGCGAAAGAATGAGCAACGATCCAACAGGAATCTCGTACCCTCGCTTCCGTGACATTTCAAAACTACTTTCGACTCTATCCGAAACTCGCAGGAATGACAGGAACGGCAAAAACAGAAGAAGAAGAGTTCTATAAAATATATCACCTCGAAGTCATCACGATACCGACGAATAAGCCAATAAAGAGAAATGATCGTGGTGATCTCCTCTTTCGAAGTGAAAAAGGAAAATACGCCTACCTCGTCAAACTTATCCAGGCGCTTCACGAGAAGTGACAACCGATCCTCGTCGGAACTGTTTCAGTAGCAAAAAGTGAATATCTCTCAGCTCTTCTGACGAAAGAATGAGTTCCTCATGAAGTCCTGAATGCAAAACAAGATGCACGAGAAGCAGAGATCATCGCCAGTGCTGGTCACTATGGATCAGTAACCATCGCAACCAACATGGCAGGGCGTGGAACAGATATCAAGATCGATGATCAAGTACGTACACTCACTGGAACTGTAGAGATGAAGTGAGCTGCTGGAAGTCAGGAATATCCACTCGGTGGACTCTATGTTATAGGAACAGAAAAGCACGAAACAAGACGTATCGATAACCAGCTTCGTGGTCGTTCTGGACGCCAGTGAGACCCTGGACTTTCTCAGTTTATGCTCTCTCCACAGGATGATATCATGCGTGTTTTTGGTGGAAATAAACTTTTTGGAATGCTCGCAAGTTTCGAGTCACATCCAGAATGAGATCCACTCATCGAAAGTAAGATGCTCATGAAAAATATCACAACCATCCAAAAACAAGTCGAAGGAAGAAATTTCGATATCCGCAAACATATCCTCGAATACGATGATGTCCTGAATCATCATCGCCTCGCTATCTACTCTCGTCGATTCAAGATTCTTGCAGGAGAAGATATCCATAAAGAAGTTCTCGAAATGCTCCGAAACGAGATCGATCGTATGGTTGGAATCGTAGAAGATAAAAATCCTGGAGAGATCACCAGTGAAGAAAGAAAAGAAATCCTGGATATCGTCAATGAATTCTCAGAATCACCCACTCTTTCGATGGAAGATATCAGTGAAGAGCACGAATATAAAAATATCGCTGATCGCATTTTTACTCGACTTTCTGGACAGATCGAAACCCTTCGAGATACTGGAACAGAAGCTGACTTTGCAGAATTCGAGAGAAGACTCTCACTTGCCGCGATCGATGAACTCTGGATGAACCATATCGATAGTATGGCCCACCTTCGGGAAGAAGTGGCATTCGAAGGATATGCACAGAAGAATCCTCTCGTCATCTACAAGGAACGTGCATATGATAAATTCGTTATTTTGATCAATACGATCGGACTGCGTGTCACGAAATGAGTCCTCACAGCTCGTGCAGAAGAATCGATCGATACCGTCAATCTCGAAGAAAATATGCTTTCGAAATATATAGAAAATGCAGTAGATAGCTTTGATACAGATATATCTGAAATCGCCAGTCATATGGGCCATACTGAATACATAGAAGAAAAAGGAACAGGTATAAAAGTTGTCTCTGCAGCCGAAACAAAAAAAGAAACCTATCCTGGAGTCAATCGAAATGATCCATGTCCATGTGGAAGTGGTAAAAAGTTCAAACAGTGTCATGGAAAAGCATAGACGGCTCATGTATTTTCTTTATTTTTTCACTTTTTCTTATGCACGATCATAATGAATCATTCGAAACGGAACAACTAGATAGCGGAAATCAAACGATGAGAGAATTTATCTCCTTCTTTCGAGATTTGATTATCATTTTGATCATAGTACTTTTCATCCGATGATTTTTAGTAACTCCATTTCGGATCAATGGAAGCTCTATGGAATCAAACTACCACGATAAAGAATACATCTTGGTTGATAAATTTTCCTATACGAATCTTGCGGAAGAATACGGATACGATGCACAATTTTGAACCGGTATCACTTCTTGGATTGCAAAAGGAATCAGTAAACTTCCAGTTCATGTGGGCGATCCAGTTCGTGGAGATGTTGTCGTGATCACACCACATGCAGATGAAACAAAAGAATACTATATAAAACGTATTATCGGAATGCCGGGGGATGCGATTCGTTTTGAAAGTGGAAGTGTATATATCAAAAAAACTGGAGCGGAAAATTTTGTAAAAATCAACGAACCATATCTTTCACCAGCGAATGCAGGTCATACATTCCTGCCAGAAACTATCGAAGCCAATCAATTTACTATTCCAGAAGGATACTACTGGATTATGTGAGATAATAGAAATAACTCTGCAGATGCACGCTCATGTTTTCGTACGTGTGATGGAAAAACGATCGATGCACATTTTCTTGCGAGAAAAGATGTAGTCGGAAAAGTACTGATCGATTTTGGATATTTCAATATTTTTGGTGATGGTGGTCTTCTTTCGACTGGGAACTTTTCTTGGACACATGCACCAAGATTTCTCGATAGTCCGAGAAGTGCTGATTATCCTGAACTTGGTGAATAAATATGTTTTTTTTGATCGATAAACCTATAGGAATAAGTAGTTTTGAGCTTCTCAAACAACTACGAAAAAAGTTAAATATTAAAAAAATAGGTCATGGAGGAACGCTCGATCCACTCGCAACCGGATGCATACTCGTGGCAACTGAAAAAAGTACAAAACTCCTTTCACTTTTTGATCATTCTGAAAAAGAATATATTTTTACTGTACGTCTCGATGGAACAACGGAATCTCTCGATGCAGGGACTCCGATACACTCGGTCAAATACATACCAATCGAAAAAAGTTTCACAGAAATAGAGGATTTTATAAGTTCACAAAAAGAACAAATCCCACCAAAATACAGTGCACTTCATATCGATGGAGTTCGTGCATACTCACTTGCCAGATCTGGTATCGATTTTGAAATAGAGAAAAGACCGATCGAGGTAAAAAATGTACGTGTTATCGAAATAGATAATCTGAGTATTTCGATTTCTCTCAAAATATCCTCTGGTGGATATATCCGTTCTTTTGCACCGATTCTCTGAACATTTCTCTGATCTGGATGAGGATACGTGAGTGAACTTCGACGGACAGCTATACATACAAAATATGGTTCATGGCGAGAAAAAGATACTTCGAAATGGGAAAAACCAGTATCGATTTCATATGAAAGTATTTTCCCAGATATTCTTCATAAAGAAATGAACGAGCAAGAATACGAAGCCATAAAACTCGGAAAAGAGATCATATCGGAAGAAATCTGACTAAAAGAATGACTCATTTTCCTGAATTTTAAAAATGAATATACATCTCTTTGCAAATATAAAGATCATAAATTTACAATAGTAAAAAATGACGTAAAGTAATCTTTCTTCACTTCTTCTTCACCCAGCCGATTTGCATTTTATTTCATTCTCGCTATTCTCACTGCATGAGTTTTTTTCGCAATATTTTCATCACTTTCTTCCTCTTATTCAGCATCTTTTTGAGTGCTGATTTTTCACATGCTGATTCATGAGACACTGGAAGCATGAGTGTGAGTGGAAAGATCGATCCGAATAATAATAATGCTGCACAAGATGATACGAAGATAAAACAAGATATACAAGCATATATTATAGAATCATACAAAGCTCAATGAGCAAAGATACTGAAAGATCTCGATGTCAAACTTCAAAAAACGATTCCAGATAGATCAGAAAGACAAGATGCATATGGAAAAATCAGAGATTCACTGGAAATCAGAAAAAAGAAAATCGATGATGTAGATACTAGTATTATAAAAAAAGAAATCTTAAGTGCTTTTATCGATTATATGATAGGAAGTATAGATGAAAAAATCCAGGAACTCGATACAGAATAAAAACTCACCTTTGAAAAAAGTGAGTTTTTTTTATACTCTATGTAATCACTTATTTTTCGTTTATGTCATCAGAACTTTCTCTCTGGATCAAAAAAATATTCACTCTTATTATTATATTTTGAGCCCTGTATTTATGATACAAAATATGGGGAATCATCTTCGATGTGATTATCTCAGGATTTCTGACGATCATTATCACTCCACTGGTTGATAGGGGTGAGAAATATAGAATACCCAGTTGGTTCACACTTCTCGGTGTCTATATAATAGTGATTTTGATTTTTAGTATCGTCATCGGGACACTTATTCCGATCATTATTTCATACCTCAGTGATAGTATTAGTTCGATTATTTCTTGGACCAATACCGCTCAGGGAATCTATCTTCAGAAAGGAATTCACGGTTTTTGACTCAATCCATATATAGAAAAATGAGTATTATTCATTTTTTGAGAAAATAATATCGATAATACACTCAATCTCATCAAACAAAATGCTGGGAATATACAGACGTTTATTACCAATCAGATTTCTTCGATCACATCTGGTGGATTTACACTTGTCACAAATGTATGATGAGTAATCACTGAATGGTTTTTGATTGGAATTACTACTTTTCTGATGGTTCTCGAAAGAAAAAGTATAGCAAAATATATAATCACCTCTCTCCCAATCGGAGCTCATGCATATGTAGAAAAACACTACTGCCAACTCCAAAATGTTTTTAATTCATGGATAAAGTGAATGCTGATTCTTTCTTCGAGCATTGCCATCATCACCTACACAGGACTTTCTCTCTTTGAATTTTTTGGTGGATTTTCGACAGGAAAAACTTTTACACTCGCACTGATCTGAGGAATTATGGAATTTATACCCTACTTAGGTCCAATCCTTTCCCTTATTCCAGCGGTGATTATCGGACTTGGTATTTCTTGGAAAATCGCAGCAGGAATGGTGATTCTCTATGTCTGCATCCAACAAACAGAGAACAACTTCCTCGTCCCTTATATCATGAGTCGATCTCTGGATCTTTCACCATTTTTCGTATTTATTGTGATGATTATCGGTGGAGCGCTCGGCGGTATTCTCGGAATCATACTCGCTATTCCTATGGCCTGAGCGATACGAGTAATTTTCGAAGAGTATAGAAAAAAAGCAGGAAGTGAAAAAATGCCAGTTGAATTCCTTCCACGAGAAAATATAGAGAAAAACTTGATAAAAGTAAAAAAACTCATAGCATCAAAAATATCCTACAAAAAATAATTTATGGAACCTGCGGTTCCTTAAATCTACATTCCGTTCGAATCTAAAATTCGTTTCACTCACTTTATCTTCTCGCTCCACTTGATCTATGAAAATCATTTCTTCGACATTCTTTTATTTCTATTTCTTTCAGTCATAACTGAAGGTTAGATTTATGGAGTTTCGATTTTTCGAGAATACATATACCTCTCCTTCAGTGAAAACTGGAGGATTTTTTTATTTTATATATTTCCTTTTATATATCCTAAATTGAAGGGAAAATGAACGATACTTACATCTCAAAAATCATGCAACTTGGTTGCGATAGAAATATTGCCTGAGTCTCACCATAAAATATGGTAAAAAGTCTATAAAAAATATTAGTATTTAATAAAAAACATATGCCAACAATCATAACTCTTTGACCAACTGGATCATACGGATCACAAGTCGCTGAAGCCATCAAAAATGTAGACTGATGAAATATAGAAGTCGTAGATACGAATGAATTGATCATCAAGTGAGTGATCGAATCCTCATGAGAAACTCTCGGAGTACTTCCCCTCTGGAATAAATATGGATGACCCGTTCTCGGTATGGCACAAAATCTGTACGAAGAACGCGAAAATATACACATAGTTGGATTTTATAATATGAGTATTCGTCATATTCTCGCCACTGCGGAACCTATAGATAGAAAGGATATCAAAAATATATATTCACATCCACAGTGACTTATCCAATGTAAATCATCTCTCACAGAAATTCTCTGACCTTATCGCGAATTTCCACAACAATCAACCACAGCATGAATTCCAATAATACAAGAGGAAAAAAACCGAAAAAATAGTGCCGTCATCTGTAATCGGTGAGCAGCAGAAAAATGTGGGCTTATTATACAAAATGAAAATCTTGCACCAGAAGATAATGTCACTACTTTTGCCATTCTCCGAAAAACAAATATACAAATACAGAGAATAAAAGAAATTTATTTACACCAAAAATACTGATACCATATTCTCTGAAGACTCCAAGATAAGCCTGGTGCACTCATGAGAGCGCTCAAGATATATAAAAAACATCAGGGAGATATACTCCATATCCACTCAGTTCCTGATAGAAATGGTGGGAGTGATATCATACTTATCCTCAAATGAGGCATCAAAACAAAATCAATACAAAAAGAACTCGAAGCTCAAAAAATAAACTTTCAAAAACTTTCAAAAAACTAATTTTTAGAAAAAACATTCCCCTCGATTAGACTAGTATGGGAAGTATATAGGGAAAAAATGGTGTTATCCAATGACCCATCGATTCATCTTCTTTTCTTATTAGCAGGAGAATCCCAAGAGATCAGTATACAAAAAGAACTTATACTTCCATGGAAAAATCATGAAAACTGATCAGAGAATACAGAAATTCTGCTCATGACTCAATCATATCGATCCTCATTTTCTCCACGATGAGAGGCAAAAAATCCAAACTACCGAATAACCTGACTTTCAATATCAGCCAAAATACGTTCGATCACTTTTCTATCACTCCATGGTCGTGAACCTGATTGTAAAACCTGTACCGTCTCAGCTCACTTCCCAGCGCAGAGAAGTACGTCACCTTTTTGGAGTATAAGAAGTGCGGTTCGAATGGCATCTTCACGCTCAGGAATGATCCAAAAATTTTCTCATTCGTGTCGTTTTATCCCACCAGAAACATCTCGGATAATAGAAAGTGAATCCTCCGTATAGGTATCATCATCAGTAAGGATCACGATATCAGAAAGTATATCCACAATACGCCCCATCTTTGGGCGTTTTGTCTTATCTCGATCTCCTGTTGCTCCAAAAAGCGTAATAACTCTTTTTACACCTTCGATTTTTTTCAGAGTTTCGAGGACGCTTTTGAGGGATTCTTCCGTATGCGCATAGTCGACAAATATCTTGGCTCATCGACGATTTGCTATTTCTTCGAGGCGACCAGGAATTCCACCGATCGTTGACATCGTTCCAACAATCGTCTCCACATCGACTTTCTGGGAAACAAGAACAGCAGTTGCTGCGAGTATATTCATAACATTGAACTCACCTTGCATCTTGGATTTGATATGAAATTTATTCGAAGGCATCCGGATATCAAAAGTCACTCAGAGATCACCTGCTTTTACATTTTCCGCACGGATACTTGCATTTTGAGAAAACCCAAAAGTATGCATCGCATCCACTACGATTTCTTTCGAAAGAAATCTGGAAGCATATGCATCATCGACGTTCACTACCCCCACTTTCCTTACATCTTTCCTTATTCCGTATTTATAGAGGTTTTTAAAAAGAAGGAGTTTGGTATCTACATAATTATCCATGGTTTTATGAAGATCGAGGTGATCTTGAGATATATTCGTGAGAACTGCTACATCATAGCGAAGACCATGAACGCGATGATAATACAGTGCGTGGGAAGAAGTCTCCATAACGAGATATTCACACTTTGCATCACGCGCACGAGAGATGAAGTTCCATACCTCAAAAGGAGAAGGCGTCGTCATCTTCAAGGTATTTTCTTCTTCAATATCTCCGATGATCATATTCACCGTCGAAAAAAGTGCGACGCGTTTTCCAGAAGCGATGAGCCCACGCGCAATGAGGTTCGAAGTAGTCGTCTTCCCTTTCGTTCCCGTTACCCCGATCACGATCATATTTTTCGCAGGATTTCACGAGATCATATATGCGATCACTCAGCGAATATAGTGATACGTGAGACGGATCGGAGAATCCAGAGGAATAAGCTTGCGCAGAAAGTTCAACATAAAAAAGGTATAGATAAATTTTCGTTTGAATTTTACGAAAACCGCATTATTATGCAAGGGTGAATATTTTTTTTATTATACAAAATGGCGAAACGATTCCAGATAGAAACATGAGAAACCAATGCAATTCTCCGAGAAAAAAGTACTCCTGTAGGGATTCAAGAAATCCCAAAGTATACAGCACTCGCGAATGATATGGTAAAGTACGTAAAAAATCCTGACAATGGCGGTGTCGGACTCGCAGCACCACAGGTCTGAGTGAATAAACGAATCATTGCTATATCACTGATGCAGACCTATGATGATGAGGAATATCGGACGATTGTTATGATCAATCCAGAAATCACCGAACATTCGGATGAAACTTGTAGCGATGAGGAAGGTTGTCTCTCGATTCCTGGGGAAAAATGAAGTGTTTCGAGATGGAAGTGGACAAAAGTCACCTTTCTCGATACAAAAGGGATAAAATACTCTCTCAACCTCACCGAACTCGCAGCTCGCATTATCCAACACGAGATCGATCATCTCGATGGAGTTCTTTTTACGGATCGGATGGAAAATAAAAATCATCTTCTTATGTAAAAAAATCCCGAATATTCGGGATTTTTTAAAAAGTTTTTTCTAGATTTTTCGAAAGTGTTCGCTTATCTCCTGGATAACGAATATTTTCGAGATAGCGGATTATTTTTTCGAAAATATGGTACGGTTCGATAGTATCAAAAAGAAATGCATTTCCTGTAAATTTCATCGGATCAAACTCAGTGAAATTCGAAACGAAGGCATTTTGTTTTGGAAGAATCGGTGTCACTCCTGATTGTACAAGAGAAATCATATCGAGAAATCCGCTTTTCTCGTCAGAAATAAATGCATCAAATGCAAGATATTGAGATTTTTCTGTCAGTGAGCCATCGGATAAAACAAAAGAAATACTGAGTTCGGCTCCAACTCTCTGGAGAAATTCTCGAATAGTGGAGTCTGAAATATCCATAAGTATGAGAGCGCGAGTTTTCGGCGGAAATCCAAGATTTCGAAGCAAGGAATGACGATGTTCTTCTTTTTGAGATGAGAGTGAAGTAGGCATGGATATGCGTATTTATAGAGTTATACGGAAACGATATCATAAAGACTGTAAAATAGCGAATATTTTGATTTCAAATTCCTTGACATGAGAAAAAATCTCATACACTGCTATAGTTTAAGTAAAATATATGCATAAAAATTTCTGGAAAGAGCTCGCTGAAAAATGACCAATATCAGCACTCGCACCGATGGATGGCTATTCCGATAGCCCTTATCGTCAGATCGTGAAAAAAATAGCACCCGAAACCGTCGTTTTTTCGGAATTTTATAGTGCGGATGGACTGGTCCATTCAAAAGATCTCCAGAGAAAAGCGCTCACTCACGATACGAAGGAATATCCACTGATCATCCAGATTTTCTGAAAAGATCCAGCTATGTTTCGAGAAGCGGCCAAGATTATCGAAGGATACGGGATCACGGGAATCGATATAAATATGGGATGTCCTGCAAAAAAAGTAGTAAAAAGTGGTCACGGTTCGAGCCTCATGATCAACCGCGATACGGCATTTCAGATCGTCGAAGAAATGTCAAAGGCGGTAAAAATCCCTATTTCTGTAAAAACACGACTCTGATGGGCAGATCATGCTCTTCTCACAGAATTTTGTACTGGGCTTCAAAATGCTGGTGCTAATCTCATCACGGTTCATGGAAGAACCTATCAACAAGCTTTTAAGGGATCGGCAGATTTTACAGGAATCTACGATCTCAAACAACATCTTTCGGTGCCAGTGATCGGAAATGGAGATGTGATGAGTTATGAAGATGGTATGAAAAAAATAATCCACCCAGGAGGCGGAGAGTATAAAAATCTCGATGGATTTATGATCGGACGAGCAAGCTTCGGGAATCCGTGGTGTTTTTTAGCAGGAGATTACGAACCAACGCTCGCAGAAATCCTCGAAACGATGATGGATCACGGAGCACTTCTCTGGAAATGGAAAGATCGAAAAGGGATGATGGAAGCCAGAAAACACCTTGTACAATACCTCCATGGTTTTCCATGAGTGAAGGAATACAGAACTCAGCTCGTCCATGTCGAATCTGTAGAAGACATACGAAAAGTCGTCGATACGATAAAAGGAGATCATAAGGAAATCCTGAAACAAAAACTTTCTGCTTATAATCCAGAAAGTTCTATGGCTGTGTGGGGATGTGGAGTGGACTAAGGATAAAAAATCTGAGTATCGACTGAATGTGGAAAAAGAAGCACCTCATCTTCTGGAAACTGCTCTGATACAAATGGAACAAGAAATGATGAAAAAACCATATGTTTCAGATTTTTGGGAAGAGAAAAACGAAGCAATCTGATATAAAACCACTTAAAAATACTCTGAAATTGTTTTGGCTTCGAAAGGTTTTTTGGGATAAAAGAAGAAAGAGACGAATCCTTCGGTATTTCTGATTCTCGTGTGATATACTGTGGATAGGCTGCAATGAGTCCAACATCATGATGCGAGAGAAAAATTTCTACGCTTGGATTTCTTTTTTTATATGACTTCACAGCAAGAATTCACCAAAAACCCACATATCGAAGAACGGAATGCATCCAGATAACTTCTGGATGATTTTTACGTAAAAATGAATGCATCTGAAAATATCTCTGAAATGCAAAAGATGAAAAAATAAAGAGAAATCTTCTCTTCCAAACAGAAGTTTTTCATGTATAAGAAAATATCTGGACTTCTTTTCAGATATTTTTGAGAGATGTAGCCACCTCTTCTATATAGTATTCCGCACCACCTATTCTCTCTTTATAATCATGAACAATAGCTATTTTTTGTTTTCCCGAAAAGAATTTTCCAAGTTTCTGTATCCAGATTTCCTGACTATATAGACTTACATCGAGTGGATTTGGAATACCTTTTTCAAGAAAAAGAGTACATTTTTTTATAAAATCAGAAACGGGATCTATCGGATCAATCGATAGTTCTGCGGGTATAAATTCTCTGAGTCATCACTTCGAAAATCCATACACGGGAATTCACGATGCGAGTGCTTCGAGTGCTGTGAGTCAAAAAGTCTCAAGAAATCTCGATGGCATGAACAAAAGATCATTTTTCCTATACAGTTCGGCCAATTCTTTTTGTGAAACTTTCCCATAATAGGAAATAATATCTGGATATTTTTCAGTGAGTTTTTCTATCTTTTGAACTTCAGATCAATCACTGCATATATTCCAATAGATTTTATCTTTAAGGAGAGGATCTATAGATATTTTTTTGATCACATCGATCAAAATATCAACTCATTTTTCATGAACCAATCTTGAAGCAAAAAGGATGGAAATATTATTTTTTCAAGACATGCTTCTGTTTGAGTGAAGAGCCTATAAAAAGTCCAAGCAAAAGAAATAAAGAAAGTGAAACGAGACTCGACTCAAAAGTATGTAGAAAGAAATTCATAACCAGAACGGAGAGAAATGTTCATCCAAGAATCGGAGAAATCTTGATCGTATTCCAAAGAATATATCCCACAAAAATAAGAAATAAGAAACCAATAATAAATCCTCATTCAATAAATTGTTGAATATACCAACTTTCAGGTATATAAAAACGATCCAGATTTTCTATGTCTTCACGTTTTGTGTTCTCGAGATTCATCACGTATCTATAGGCAGGTCCAGCACTTCCGAGACCCTGTCAAAATGGATGGTCGAGAAAACGATTATATCCTACAAGCATACGCTCAGAATGACCTTTCGTAGAGCCTTCACGATCAAATATCGCGCGCATATTATCTGAAAATATATACGTGATCGATGCTCAGAGGAGCCCAAGAAGAACAAAGAAACTCAACATCTGAATTTTATATTTCTTCCAAAGATTTCCTAGAGAAAAAAGGATAATAATACCAACTCATGCAAAGAGCCCAAGAAGTGCACTTCGAGAATATGTATAATAGATAGCCATAACGCCTACAGAAAGGACGATACCCAAAACAAAATACCAATTTTTTTTCATTCGAAAATAATACGTCAAGATTCCCATGTATATGAGGAGATATGCTCACATCGTATTTGGTCCATCGAATATACCTTGGAGTCGACGCACATTGGCACCATCCACCCCATGAAAAATAGGAATCGACCCACCAAATTGCCAATTCGAAGGATTTCCAGAAAACCCAAGATACAACAGCCAATCTTCTGAAAAAGGCCACTTTAAAGACATACCAGCAACGAGAGCAATACCACTCGAAATCAGAAAAATACGCAGATAATATGAAATTGGTTTTTGTAAAAGAGGATATCCGTGGATCAGCAGAAGAAAAGCGATAAAAAAACTAAAATCATATCTTCCTCCGTAAATAATCCCATGAAACCGAGTAGTAAAAAGAGTTATAAGAACTAAGATTCATCAGTAAAGTGTAAAAAGAGTATCGTATGTATTCCATCGAAAATTGATCTTTTTTTTACTGATATTGTAGACTAAAACAATACCCATAAGAACCAAAAGAAGTTCTTTCAAAAAAGAAAGTCCAGGAATTCAGAGTTTTTCACTTGTGAAAACGGATATAACAGTAACAAATGGTAATAAAACGATGAGAATTCGAAAAGAGATATCGAAAAGAGATTGAGAAAAGCGTTCCATAGAAAAAGAAATTATCTTGCGAATAGTAAGTATTTCTCTATAATACGCAAGATTTCTTTCTATAAATTTTATGTCTCTGAACCAGGACCATCTTCGATCGATTCGAAATAATCTCAGAAAACCACATGTAAACAGTACTTGTATCGGATGTAGTGCGTGTGTTGCGATCAGTGGAAGTGTTTTCGAACTCGATGATGACGGACTCTCTCGGGTTCTTCACTGTGAAACCTACGAATGACATGATGTCGATGATGCGATAGCTGCATGTCCAGTCGACGCTATAAGCTGGCAAGAGGCTACGGAAAATGGAGAATATGCAAATGGTCTCGAGGAACACATGGACGTGAATTAAAAACTCATCATCAAACTAAGAAGGATCTATCATCCTTCTTTTTTTTCCGAAAGCATTCTGAGATTTTGGTTTATATTCCATGTAACGTGATATATTCAGAAGGATACCAACAGAAATCATCAAGGAGATAAGCGAAGATCATCCATAACTGACAAATGGAAGCGTCACTCCGGTAAGAGGAACCACGTTGAGATTGACTCATACATTTACAAATACTTGAATCAAAATCAGCGTAGAAATACCAAATGCAAGGTATTTTCCAAATAAATCCTTCACTCATCGAGCGATCGTATATCCACGATAAATAATCATGAGATATATAAACAAGAGTGCAAGAGCCCCTAGAAATCAAAGCTCTTCGACGATCACTGAGAAGATAAAATCTCCTTCCACCTCTGGAAGATATCAAAATTTCTGGATCGATTTTCCAAATCCAAGACCGAAGAATCCACCACTCCCAAGAGCGATCAGTCATTGTTTTGTCTGATATTCTTTTCCATCTTTATCTTCACTAGCAAAGAGAGTTTTATTATCTTGGAGAAAGTTATCGATACGCGTTGAAATATAACTGAGTTTACTTTTTTCACCGCCAGAACTCATTTTTCCTAAACCATAGACTCAGAAAATTCAGACCAAACAAGCAAGAAACGAAACTCAAAGATACCGAACATTTCATCAACCAACAAAATAGAGAGCAATAACAACCGGAGCGACGATCAAAATAGATCAAAAATCTGGCTGCAAAGCCAAAAGGAGAAATATTCCTCATACAATTATAAAATACGGAACCAGACCTTCTTGAAAGTCACTCAAAAGTGACTTTTTCCGTTTCATAAAGTACGCAAGATAGATAATAAGTCCTATTTTTACGAATTCCACTGGCTGCAAAGAGAAACCACCTACGATAAGCCAACCACTGGCACCATTGAGTTTACTCCCAAAAATAAGTACAGAAACGAGTAAAGCATAAATCAATATCAATATCTGTTTGCTGTATTTTTCAAAAAATGTGTACGTAAATTTTGTAAAAAAAGTCATCAAACAAGTCCCGACGATCACATGTGTTATATTTTTGAGAAGATAATAATAATTGTATCCACCATCAGCTCCATAGAGTTTAGAAGTCAGTTTAAAAGAAGGATACACGCTCACAGAACTGATCATGATCATCCCAAATATAACTAAACCCATAACCAAAAAAAGGAGGGTGGTATCGATAGATTTTTTTTGCATACAGTATTATGAAAAAAATACCGAGAGAATTCTCGGTATTAGAGGGATATTAAACTCTTTTTTTGAGAAAGAAATATGAAAATGGTAAGATCAAGAGCAGGAGAAAGAGAGGATTCATACCAGTAAGTGGGAGTTCTTTTGGTGGAATTTCTTTGACGATCGTTGTTCCAGAAAGTGATTTCTGAGAATTATCGGTAATTCCAGAGTTATTTTGAAGTGGTTTTATAGTCCCAGAATTTGCCACGACTGCATTTGGGTTTGATGGAGCATTGAGAACTGGAGGATTCGATTTTTTGAGAGGAATCGGAGTAATAAAATCTTTAATAGCGAGCGCTCCATCACTAATCATAGATCCTGATTTTGCTATCGCCGAAAGAACGGTCACGCTATAACTACTTCCCTCTTGAAGCGGAGACATAAGACTCACCGTCACAGAAGCAGGACTATCAGTCACACCTGTCAAGCTATCGATACGGATATTGGTATGATCGGCTTGTTTTGTGAGTTGGATTTTTACACTTTCAGGAGTTATATCTTCTGAGAAAGTAAGACGGATGTGCATATCGTCAACAGTAGTCACAGAAACTATGGAAAGATTATTGGCAACTTGAGTAAAGCTCGTTGCATCAGTAGAAGTCGGAGAGTCAGCAGATACAATCTCAAAAAAGCTCACGCTTAAAAAGAATACAAATACAAGAAGAAAAAATGATTTCATATGAAAAAAGTGAGAAGAAAGAATACGTTTTTATATTAGAAAAAATACTGAAAAAGGCAATCATTATAGCATGACTCTCGCTTTACTTTCAGAAAAAATATTTCATGATAACAACTCTTAGAAAAAATGAATAAAAAGAGGAAGTTTTTCATCT
>CANBWW010000012.1 GCA_947373235.1 Candidatus Altimarinota bacterium
AAAACACTCTTGATCACTCCCGTCAGAGAAACTTCTCAGAGAAAAATAGTTTTTCCGAGAGAGAGGTTTTGTCTCGAACTCATCATAGCAGCGACACAGGCAAGATCTACTCCAGGCTCAGTGATAGAAAATCCACGTCCGATATTCATATATACATCGTAACTTTCGAGTTTTGTATCCGTGAATTTTGTCATCACAGCGATGAGAAGATCGAGTTTTCACTGAGGAATCCCACGGCTCGATCTTTTTGGATAGCCAAACTTTGTATAGGTAGTCAGTGCTTCGATCTCCACTAGAAGTGGACGATTTCATTCTATAGTGAGAGTAAGTACTGATCCTGCGAGTGAGCTCGTCGTCGCATCGATAAACTCAAGTCCAGGATTTGGAATGTCTACTAAGCCCGTTTCTTCCATCCGAAAAATTCCAACCGCATCCGTCGGTCAAAATCGATTCTTCAAAGCTCGAAGAAGACGATAATTCTCAGTACGAACTCATTCAAGAAAGAGAACCACATCCACAAGGTGTTCGAGAGATTTTGGTCCACCGATCGATCCATCTTTCGTGACATGACCGATAAGTAAAATTGATTTTTTCGATGTTTTTGCAATCTGCATAAATATCTCCGTCATAGTTCGTATCTGGTTCATACTTCCTGGGCTTCCATCGAGAGCGCTACTCGACATAACCGAGAGAGAATCTATAATCACGATATCTGCATCACTCACGCGAAGTGTAGAAACTATATCATCAAAATCATTTTCTGTAATGATCGAAATATTTTCATGTGAAACTCAGAGACGATTGGCACGTGATGAAATCTGACCGATATGTTCTTCTCATGAAATATAGAGAATCTGTGAACCAAGGGAAGCGTACCACTCACTCATCTGAAGGGCAAGAGTCGATTTTCCGATACCTGGTTCTCAGGAAAGAAGTACAAGACTTCCAGTCGTGAGTCATCCACCAAGTACATTATCAAGCTCACCACTCGTACTCGGAAGTCTTTCGATCAGATCGGAAGTATGTGGCAATATTTTTTGAGATGACTGGATTTTTCCAGAATTCGTACTTCATTTCCCTTTTGTTTTTTTGATATCTCAGATATCTTCGAGAGTATTCCATTCACCACAGTTCGGACACTTTCATATCCATTTTGAAAAAGTACTGTGACAAGAAGAGCAAACAAACATAAGAAAAGATTTAAAAATTATTCGATCGGGGTTTCAGATTTTTGAGT
The DNA here is from genome assembly GCA_947373235.1 of Candidatus Altimarinota bacterium. GTDB lineage: Bacteria > Patescibacteriota > Gracilibacteria > BD1-5 > UBA2023 > CANBWW01. The sequence goes on from CANBWW010000012.1 coordinate 1,238, forward strand.
TGGTTTTTTACGAACGGTTTTGATTGGTTTTACAGAAAGAGAATTCTCTGGAGATATATCAGTATTTATTTTTTTACTTCGAATCCGTTTTACAGGAGAAATATTCTGTTGATTAGAAATTTTCTTGAGAGATTTTTTTTCGATAAGTTTTTTTGCAAGTATTTTTGCTTCTTCAAGGTCTTTAAATTGAATACTTTTATGAGAAGTTATTTTTTTGAGGTTTCTCATTTTTTTATTTCTTTTTCTCTGGATAATACAAAAAAGAAAAAAGAGAATAACCAAAGTAATAAATCCATAGTTTACAGATTTTTCGATCGATTCATACTGGATAGGAATATCGACAGAACGAGTCAAAGGAAAGAGTTTCTTATTTTCTGAAGGAAAGTTAATAGTGACTTGAGCATGCAAAGTTTTTTGTTTTCTCTGTACTCACATTTTTTCCCAAGGCCATACAAATTCATCAGGGAAATAACTCTGAGAATAGAGCTGTTCAGGCGAGTGATATTTGATGACTGATGAGTCATTCGTAGTTTCATGATATGCAAATCATTGCCAATCCACATGAAAAATTGAAGTACTTCCAGGCAAAACAAAATCTTTTAGTGAATTTATAGGAAGATAATTGACAATCTCTTCTTCTGGTGAATCTTCTATAGAAGTTGGTGAATAATCCATGGAAGCTTTTCCAATCGCAGAAAGGATATTTCCATCTTCATCAAAGATCTGGATATTCCCAGTGGGGAGGATATTTGTATTACCAGAATTTGAAACTGGTATAGAAAATTGAATTCAAAATGGTGTATCTTCAGAATCCGGTAATGACCAAAATGGATTTAATATATCTCTCGTACGGAGTAAAAAGTGATGGAAATCTTCTTTTATTTTTTCAAAAAAAGAAGGAAAATCAGCTTCTCAGTTCAAGATATCTGAAAAAGTATTAGGAAGACTCGACGAATTTTCAAACATATCAGAAGAATTCGTATTTCCAGAAATAATAATCTTTCCCAAAGAAGGATTGTAGACACTATTTTCCTTATCAGAAGATACGACTGTACCACCTGAAGAGTAGGTAAGATTGGAAGAACTCTTCAATCCTAAAAAGGAATCCTGAGGAACTGCAAAAACACTGAGTGGAAAAATACTCAAGAAAAGAAATAAAATACCAAAATATCTCATAAGCAAAGAAGAAAGGATAAATCTGAAGTTCATTTTACAAAAGGTTTCTAAAAATGCAAAAAGTCCGAACGGAAAGAAGAGACTTTTTTAGAAATTAGAGCCTAATAAAATTTTATCTGACAGAAATAGTTGACTCTATAAAAATAATATGGTATTATTATAATATATTTAATATTTTTCTTATGTCATCAACTATCGATAGTTATAATTCTGGTGCTCATGCATTTGCACTTCAAAATTCAAGAAATGACATACTGAGGGCATATGGGATAGAGAATGAAATATCTATACAGACCTGAGAAGTGGTAGTTGCACCGGTATAGAAAAATAAATTTCATCTTTTTTAAAGTTCATCTAGACAGATGGATTTTTTATTTGCAATTTACATAGAATATATATTATGTAATATATATTCTATACTTCACTTCCATGGATATTTCCAGAAAACATATTGCATTTCTTGCGATTATTAGTTTATTCACGGGCATGATCGCACCAACAACAGGAAATATAGACTTTCAGATTTCATATTTGATGAGTAGTGTGGGGATTTTATCATTTTTTATTCTTATATTTCTAGTAATCGCTTTTTATAGTGCAGGAATAAGAAGTTGGGGGTTTTTCAAAATGAGCATAAACCTTATATTTATAGGTATTTTGATTTTATTTTCTCTATCTTTTTTTGGAAGTATCGAAGATCTAAAAACAGGAACACCCGTTCATGGAATACGGTGGTGATGGATTTTTTTGATCATAGGAACTTCATTAGCATTTTATATTTACAATGATAAAGAAGAGTGAGAACAAAATAATTTTTCAGATCGTATTGATACATGAATAGGCATAGTGGGAAGTTTCGCTCTTTTATGCATTACAGGAATTATATTTATAAGTTCATATTCGCATTTTCTTCCCGGATATAAAAAACAAGATATAAAAGATTTCATTGGTTTAGAAAATATACAAACACTTTCAGGATGAGTTCTCATCTCAAAACCGTATACGTCTATCCAAAATCTTATGTTTGATAGAAAAAATGATATTCTTTCTTTCCTTACATGATCAGGAGGTATAGAAAATTTTCTTGTTTTTGATAAAAAAAATACATCTACATCTCAGATAGAAGAATGACTGAAAACAGTTTTCATAAATAATACGCTCTATAAAGTAAATACTGACGGATATATTTTTTCTGGAAGTACCGTCATGAAAAATTCTCAGATAATTGGAGGTGAAGCTTTTTTGCAATATAACGGATTTACAGGAAAAGTAATATCTGATAAAAGCTCATGGAATATGAGTTTTACAGGGCAAATAAAAAACCCAATCATTTCAAAAAATGGAACGATTTTACTTTGGCAAGAGGAAAAATATTGAAAAATAGGGATTATCAAACAAGGAAAACAAATCTGAGAGCTTTCAGAGAAGATTCTCGATATGAAACTCAGTCCGACCTGATCCGATAGTATGATTCTCGTAGAAAATAATGGAATAAAAACAATTATAAAAAATGGTGAGACTGTAGGAACTCTCCCAGAAGATTATATAACATGATCATATCAATCAAACGGGGTCACATATAGTTATAATATATGAAAAAATAATACAGTCTGAATCGTTATAAATGGGCAAGAAATAGATAAAAAATATGAGGAAATTCGAGATGTATTTTTGGAAGATGATGGCTATGCATACGCATATTTTGCTCGTCCACTCGGAGAAGAAACATATTGTATTTTCACAAGATACAATGGAAATCTTTGTGGTCTCGATGCCTATATGAATCCAAGACTCTGAGCAGATGGAAGTTCGATACTTTTTGCAGGAAAAAAAGATGGAAACTGGGGAATATATAGAAATGTCGAAGCAATAGTAAAAAATACTGGGTATGCTCAGAATGATATTCAATATGATTATTTATTTTTAGATACGACCACACCGCGTACGTTCTTATTTATAAAAAAAGATAGTAATTCTGGAAAATATGAACTCATAAAAAATGGAATACTCCTCCCTCAAAAATGGTTAGATATATGAACAGATGTTTCATTTGGATTCGATAATCAGATCATCATGAGTATAAAAGATGATGCGGGTTGGCATCTCATACAAATATAAATAAAAAGTCCATATGGACTTTTTATTTTGAAAATATGAATTCTTTAAGTTCTTTATATTTTTCTACATCTAATAAAGCATCATAAAAGTGAGAGAGTATATCTCTATGATGCTCAAGCTCGTGAGATGCAACTAAACGAAGAAGTTCATCGAAAGTTACCTCTACTACTTCTATCTTTTCACCAGGATCAGGAGTTATATCAGCCACTTTATGAGCTCAGCGAGCAATATAAAAATAAGCATGAAGGGCAATATTCGGCGTACCGAAATAAGTTTTCCAAAGAATCCATTGATTATCATCAGTCATATATCCAGTTTCTTCAAGAAGTTCTCGTTTTGCACAAAAAAGTGGATCTTCAAGTGGGGAATCAAATCATCCACCTGGAAATGAAAGAAAAGATTTTTTGCGAGCTGGTTGTTCTTGTTTTATAAGAATAATTTTTCACTCAGAAGTAACTGGAATAGCAAAAGCACCGTCAGCATATCGAATACGCTCGAAATACTTTTTTGAGCCATCAAACATCTCTTGTTCCCACTGAAAAACTTCAGAACGAATACCAGAAAATACACAGATTGCCTCAGAAGGTATATATGGATGTGAAGAAAATCTTGGATTTGTATTCATTTTTTATAACTTACTTTTCATACTTTTACTACTCATCTGTTTTATACTCGAGTCGAGCATAAAGTGGTTCTCATTTTTCAAATATTTTGAAACCATCTCATTTTTTCCAATCTTTTTCTACTCCAAGTCTTGAGATGATTTCTTGCATTTTGATTTCAAAAAATGGCGATAGATTTGATGCAAGAGAAGTAAGTCAAACAGAAACGGTCGAGAGGCATTGATCCAGAAGTTTACGATCATTAGAATCCATAATATCTAATTTCCAAGGCTTCATAGTATCTACATATTGATTCAACTCAGTTGCAAATGCAAAACCCTCATCCAGAGCATTTTTAAGATCATATGCTTCCATACTTAAAGAATACTTCAACTGATAATCATTTCTTTTTGCTTCCAAGAGAGGATCTTCATAGCCCGAGAGAATTCAATCAAGTTTCAAAGAAAGCGTAAGAACTCGATTCAAAAGATTTCAAATATTATTCGCAAGTCTCGCATTATACTGTTGGATTGCCTGTTTTTCATCGAAGTCACCATCTTGACCGATCGGAAAGGCAGTAAAAAGGTAAAGAAGTAAGGCATCACGATTATACTTTTCACACCAGAGAACAGGATCGATCACATTTCAGATGGTCTTCGACATCTTCTGACCATTAACCGTAAAATGACCAGTTATAAGTAGCTGATGAGGTAGTTCATATCCCGCACTCCAGAGCATCGCGGGCCAATAGATAGCATGAAAACGAGCAATATCTTTCCCGATTACATGGAGGTCCGCAGGCCACCATTTTTTCTCATCTTCCTGACAATAACTCAGATAGTTAAAAAGTGCATCATACCAGACATACGTGACTTGGGAAGGATCGAATGGAAGTGGAATACCAAACTTATTGGTTTCTCTGGAAACAGAAAAATCTTCGAGACCGCCTTTTACAAACTCCTTTACTTCAGTAAAACGATTGGATGGAGTGATAAAGTCAGGATGGGATTCATAGAATTCTTCGAGTCTTTTTTGGTACTTTGAAAGCTTAAAAAAATAGTTTTTTTCACTCAGTACTTCAAGTGGCTTATTTGGATGATCAGGGCATTTGCCATCGACGAGATCAGATTCTTTTTTGAAGGATTCACAACCAACACAGTAGAGTCACTCATATCGACCTTCATAGATGTCTCCATTATCATAGGATTTTTGGAGCATTTTTTGGACAAATGAATGATGTTCAACAGTCGATGTTCGAACAAAAGAAGTATATCCGATATCGAGACCATTCCACACTTTCTGGTGCTCCCCTGCCATCATATCTGCATATTCCATTATTTCCATATTCTTCTCTGTAGCTGACTCAACGACCTTTTGAGAATTTTCATCGACTCAAGTTAAAAACTTTACCTCATCACCTTTTGATAAATGATCATGCGCAATAATATCTGCCAAAAGCGACGCATATGCATGACCAATATGGGGAATTCCATTGGAATAATAAATTGGAGTCGTAATAAAAAACTTTTTTGCCATGAATTAGGAAAAGATAATAAGACACATTATAAAGAAAAGCTGTGAAAAGCAAACCTTATCTCATAGAGAGAGCAACATCGAGCATACGCTGAGAATAAGCAGCTTCATTATCATACCATGCACTTACTTTCACCAGTTGATAATCTCACTCTCAGACTATGGAAGTAAGAGAAGGATCAAAAATACAAGACCGAGCATCTCCACAAAAATCACTCGAAACCAAGAGTTCTTCACTATAACCAAAGATTTCTGGTTTTTCAAGTGCTGCTTTTTTCATGAGTGTATGAACCTCTTCCAGAGAAGTGGGGCGAAGAGGGATAAAAGCAAGTTCGACGATCGAAACATTTGGAGTAGGAACACGGATCGAACTCCCTTTCAGTTTTCCATCAAGTTCAGGAATCACGAGTCCAATAGCTTTCGCAGCGCCTGTTTTTGTAGGGATTATATTTATTCCTGCAGCTCTGGCTCGACGTATATCTGCATGGGAACCGTCAAGCAGATTTTGATCGCCAGTATAAGAGTGAATCGTGGACATTTCTCCGACTCTGATTCCGATAGTATCTTGGAGTATTTTTGCCATAGGTGCAAGACAATTCGTCGTACAAGAAGCGTTTGAGACAATCCTCGATTCACCTGTCAATACATCTTCATTGACTCCAAAAACGATCGTAGCATCTACTTCTTCGCCTGGGCAAGAAATAAGAACTTTCTTTGCTCCATTATCAATGTGAAACTGCACAGAGGAACGAGATCGAAACTTTCCAGTACATTCGAGAACGATATCAACATCGTATGTTTTCCAATGAATCTCTTCTGAATTCCGACTTCAAAATAGATACGTCTGCTTTCATTCGATGATGAAAGCATCATCTTGAATAGACACTGTATACGGAAATTTACCATGAATTGAGTCATGTATGAAAAGTATGTTTTCATTTTTTATGTCGATCTTATGTCATACATTGATAGCGACAATCTCGAGGTGAGAAGCATATTTTTCGAGAAAACTAGCACGAAATACTTCCTTTCCAATACGACCAAAACCATTGATAGCAAGACGAAGTTTTTTATTTTGCAACATAAGAAATAAGTAAAGTTAATCTTGAATAGCATCGATACCTGGTAAAGTCTTCCCTTCTAGAAACTCGATCATCGCACCACCACCAGTCGAAACATAACTCACAGCATCTTCATATCCATATTGCTTTACAAAAGCGACACTATCTCATCCACCCACCAAAGAAAAGGTTCAAAATTTCTTCGTTTCACGTATCGTATCACCGATTTTCTGTGTTCATAGAGCAAAATTCGGAAGTTCGAACACTCCAAGTGGACCGTTCCAGAGAATCATTCGAGAAGAGAGGATCACTTCTCGAAATTCCTCTCTAGCAATATCTCATATATCGAGTGCCATCCAACCATCTTCTATATTATCAGAAAACACAGTTTTCTTTTCTCACTCATTTCGAAATTCAGTCGTCACCACGGAATCTTTCGGCAAATAGAGTGTAATATTTTGATCTTTTATTTTTTGGATTATAGATCGAGCCAGTCCGAGTTGTTCGATTTCACAGAGTGAATCTCCGATTTTCCCTCATTTTGCAGCAATAAAAGTATACGCCATACCTCCACCGATGATGAGATTATCGATTTTTGGAAGGATATTTTCTATTATTGGCATCTTCGTAGATATCTTGGCTCAGCCAATAATAGCAGTCACAGGATGCTCTCCTTCATTAAGAATTTTTCGGATCGAAGCAATCTCTTTTTGCATAAGAAATCCGAAACACTTAGCATTCGGAAAAAATCTCGTGATCGTCGTGATCGAAGCATGGGCACGATGAGCTGCACCGAAGGCATCATTTATATAAAAATCTCCGAGATTTGCAAGACTCTCTGCAAAGTCGATATTCCCTGACTCTTCTCATGAAGAAAAACGAAGATTTTCGAGGAGAAGTACATCACCTGATTCCATATTTTTCACTGCTTTTTTTGCATGTTCTCATATAGTATCTGAAACGAATCGTACATCGATCCCGAGTGCCTCAGAAACATCTGGAAGAATATGGCGAAGCGAAAAATGATCATCTGGCTTTCCATTTGGTCGACCCAAATGTGTGATTAAAATGACTGATCCTCCATCAGAAATAATTCGATCGACCGTTGGTTTTACTCCATAAATACGAGTCTTGTCCATCACACGATGTTGTTCGTTTTGAGGAGCATTGAAATCCACACGAACGATCACTTTCTTTCCTTTAAAATAGAAATCCCCCATATTTTTCATATCTCAGAATGTGTTATGAACTCTATATTTTCATTATAAAAAGAAATATCAGAGTTACAAAGGAAAAACACAAAATATATCTATAATGAAAAAATATTATTTTTCACGAGCAATATAACCTGAAAGGCCCGGATTTTCTTCTGCGATTTTCAATATCATGTTGAGTGTATCGAGATTGATATCTTCGAATTTTTTAAATTGGATACAACTTCGTCATACATTTACCTTTCCGAGATTGTTTGCATATTTCTCTGCCACATATTCCCCATCAATGATCGAACATATATAGATGCTGGTATAGTTTTTTTTATTTGCAAGAGAAATAATTGGCCAAGTCTTTTTTTGCTTTTTGGAATCAAGATATTCAAAAAATCCATATCCGATCATATTCGAAGCAAAATATGGTTTGAACTTTGGGAGTGTTTTTTGTATAAACTCATGAAGAGAGTTGATATCTTTCTGACGATTTTCTGGAATATTTGAGAGGTATTCCTCGATAGAATTAGCCTCATTTTTAGCAAACATGTTCATAAAGATGATCTTAGGATAGTGAGATTTTATAAAAAATAGATGAAGTGGAATCCATTATTTTTTAGAAATAGAGATGATATATATTTCAAAATTAGATAGATTATATTTTCTTTAAATTGCCAATTATTATTTTAATTTCTTCAGATATTTTTTGATATCAGGAAATTCATATCTCGAAAGGATCTGTCACAGGATAAATAAATATTGGCATATTTTTCTTTTTAAAATATTCATAAGGAGTCAATCCATTTATTTTACATAAATCATCACAAAAAGTTTCAATAAGAGGATTGTAAAGAAATATTACTAGCGTTATCTGAACGAGATGAGAAGATTTTAGATCGGATAGATATTTTATCTTCTGCATACATATATCTACTCAATAAACTTCCTGAAGAAAATTTATAATAGTTTTATCTGGAATTCATAAATATTTATCTTTTCTTGCTTCTGATCATGCAATACTCAAAGAACCTCAAAATCCATGAATATCATTAAATAATCATTCTGCTATTTGAGACCGACCAACATTCGCCTTACATATAAATAATGGAAAAGTATTCATACAGGCATGATAATATGATTTATAAAAAATCAAAACATATCTTATAAAAAAATCTGTTCTATAACAGACAAAAAAGAATACATTTTCAACGCATTCTTTTAAAGAAAATATTATGGCTTCAGGAAGAAAGCACCCTTCGAACCATCTTAGAATACGCATCCAAGGAAAAAAACTATCATTCCAGATATAACTGTGGTCGTAGCTGGCGGGAGGAAGTCACTATACTGAAAGAAGAACAAGAAAGAAATAAGAAATTGATTATAACTTAGCATGATAGAATTGAACCTAGATAAATTCCAGTTTTTGAAAAAAATATATACAATGAATAGTAGATTTATTAAATGTTATTAATGTTTTCCAAAGTTTCTAAACATATGAAATATATAACTCTTTGACTGCTCTATTTTTATCTTTTTTTAGGAGATATTAACGCTTTTAGTGCCCCTTATTTTTCACCCGACCATTCTTTTCCTACAGCAAATCAGTCACAAAATGCTTGTTACTTTAATTCTGTGAATATAGCTATGGAAGCAAAGTATGGAACAAAATTTCGCATCAAAAAAGTCCTTCAGATAATCTGATTTGATGGGAAAAGCCTAGCGACTTGGGAATATAAGAAGAAGTTTTCAGATCTCACTCATATTCAGATCAAAGAATATTCAACCAAAAAAGACCTTATAAGGCTTCTAGATAAGTGAGAACCCGTACTCATCAGTACGGAAATTATTTTAAAATCTAAAAAGACTATTCGACATGTATCCGTAGCATATAGCTATGATACAACTGGTATTTGGATCAGTGATCCTCTATGAGGAAAGAAGAAAAGGATTGCTTGGGATGAAGTATTTAAAAAAGATGGCGGAGTGAAATACTATAATCTCAGGACTGTTTGGATCAAAGCATACGATAAATGGAATACTCATTCTATAGAGCGTGAAAAAAATGAGGATATATGGGTAAATGAAAAGGGAATAAAATAAGAAAATAAGTCTTATCTATCAGAATGATATATCTCATCTATATTCTTGCTTGCTTTACTCAGAGCATCTGCAGAAGCATAGAGTTCTTCAGCGAGTCTTGGTCTACTGCGACCTGCATCAGCCTCAGCATCTTTGTGTATTTTTCAGCAAGAAGAGAAACGAGAGTCAAAAGGTCATTATCTGTAAGTATTTAGATTCGATTAAAAGATTCTGAAATTATACATGTTCGGGATGAGAACGATATAGACTTTGAACTTGCTTGGCAAAACCTGAACACCCTACTGGAAGCTAAAAAAGTCTTCTGAAAGTGAAGTTCGGAATCTTTCGAACCAAAAAGGGATCTACTCCTTTCACTGTTTTCGAACCTTAAATTTATCGATGGAAAAATTATTCCAGAATGGAAAGAACCCTTTTCCACAATAGGAAGAGCCCAGGAATTGAAAAAACAAAAATCCCAGACAAAGTCTAGGATTTCTGGTGTTCATTATCTGTGGCTCCCCGAATAGGATTCGAACCTATGACCTACCGGTTAACAGCCGGTTGCTCTACCGCTGAGCTATCGGGGATTTCAAACAACTCGCGTATCTTATGAAAGATACCTCAAAAGTCAAAAAATTTTTTCACTTTTTTCTGTTTATCTTTATCATAGAGTTATGAAGCATTTGAATATAAACATCGATACCTACGAAATCGACGGAGAAGTCATCATCGGAAATATACATACGATAGTCAATGCAGACGATCGAATAGCCATCGTCTGACCTAACGGTGTAGGAAAGTCGACCTTCCTCAAGATTATTTCTGGTGAAATACGTGACTATATAGGTTCCATAGAAAACATAGGCGCTATCACCCTCGGATATCTCGAACAGATTCATTTTCTCGACGAAACAAAATCCATCAGAGATGAACTCAAAGATGGATTCTTAGAAATAAGAAAGGTGGAAGCGATCATCACGACCGAAGAAAAAAAACTCGAAGAAACAGGAGAATTTGAAGCATATACGGACGCTCTCGAAGCATACAAAATGCTCGGGGGATACACCTATGAAAATGAAATCGAACGGGTCGCGCGCGGGATCGGGATTTTTCATCTCTTGGAACGAAAGCTATCAGAAGTCTCTGGCTGAGAAAGAACCAAAGTTGCTCTTTCGAAAACACTGCTTTCCAGACCAGAGTTTCTCCTTCTCGATGAACCAACGAACTTTATCGATCTGGCAAGTGTTGAGTGGCTTGAAAAATATCTAGAAGAAAACTGGAAAGGTGGATATATGATCGTCTCTCACGATCGTGAATTCCTCGATCAAACGGTAACAAAAGTGATAGAGATAACTGGACCTCATGGTATACAAATATACCATGGAGATTATTCTGATTCGGTTTTAGAAAAATCAAAGAAAAACAATCGACAAGAAAAACTCTTCGAGGAACAGCAAACACTGATCGAAAGTGAAAAAGAATTGATCAATCGTTTTCGTGCTGGTTCACGCGCTGGTTTCGCGAAAAGCAGAGAAAAACAACTCGAAAAGATAGAAATCATCGAAAAACCGATCCAAAAAGAAGAAATAAAATTTCTCTTCGAGCTTCCGAAAGAGCGAACTCCCGAAACAATTATCAAAATTGAAGATGCTTTTATCGGTCGAAAAGAACCACTTTTTTATATCCGTTCGGTTGAGATGAACGCCTGAGAACGAATAGGGATCGTCTGAGAAAACGGAGTAGGAAAATCCACATTTCTCAAAACAATTCTCGGAATGCGTGATGAAATAGAAGAGGAAGTGAGATGAGAACATATATGAAAACTAAAAGTTCTCGAAGGATACCTCAGCGTCGCGAAAAATATCGAAATAGGGTATTATTCACAGATGCACGAATCACTCGATACAACCAAAACGATCAAAGAAAATTTTGTTATTTCTGGCTTTCATTACACACCAGAACGAATCGGGGGACTTCTCAAGAGTTATGGGTTTGACTATCATGATGGGGATAAAAAAGTCTCTGGACTCTCCGGATGAGAACGATCACGGCTCTTATTTCTTTTTCTGAATCAGAAAAACTATCATCTTCTCATCCTGGATGAACCAACGAACCACCTAGATTATGATACTCGAGAAGCACTCGAAAAATCCATGAGAAACTATGCTGGATCTATCCTCTTTATATCTCACGATCGATATTTCGTAAATAAGCTCGCTGGAAAAATCTGGATCATCGAAGATGGAGAACTCGTAGTATCGTATGGAAACTATGAAGACTATCGTTATAAAAAAGAGAAAGGGATCAATTTTGATATGTCACTTTTCGATGCTGACGGGGAGATGAATCTTGTTCTCGAAGAAAAACTCTGAGCGGTCGAAGCTCGCAGAATCAAAGAAAAATTTTCTCGCAAAAAACTCAAAAGAAGATAAAAAATCCCTCAATTTGAGGGATTTTTTTGAAGAATATTTTATTGCATCCACATACACTTATAGGTGGTGCTCACACTGTTTGCAACAGTGGTATTACAGGTAACTTTATCGGCGGTTCCATTTGCACGACAGTAAAGTGAAGTCGTATTTGGCGTTGTAAATGCGGCCGCCGCACTACAACTTACAGATACAGAGGTACTCGCAGGAACTCATGTACAAGTATAAGAAGTAGCTGTCGTAGAAATCGCTGTAGAGGCAATCGTACAGACTCAGAGACCAGTTGTACTCGTACCAGCAGATCCAAGCTTAAAGGTTCCATTCACCTCAAGTGTAGAAGATGGAACGGAAGTTCAGCCGATATTTACATTTCCACCATAACTATTTATATAGAGTGGACCTGCAGCAGACGCTGAAGATTTTGATTGGATCGTATTCTCATCGAAGAGCATATTCGTAGAATTATACGCTCCAAGTCAGAGGGAAGCACCCGTGACACTCAGAGAACTAATTCCTCAGGCAGATGAAACTATATTCAAAAGACTTGAAGGGCTGATCGTTCCGATTCCTACATTTCATCCACCAGACTGTGGAACGTTATTGTTATCGACTCCAGGATTTATATAAAACCAATCAGAGTGATTCGTCGGAACAGTGATCGCCTTGAACCAAAGAGATGCGGATCAACCATTTCCCACCACGGTTGTTCCGTTATATGTACCTCCACGAACTATAAAAGGCGCATCAGTACGATCAGAAATAAGTATCTGATAAGCATAGCGAGTTCAGGTAATTCCATTTTGTGCCGTCATGACATATGTTGCCCATGGAGAAATACACGTTCCAGAAGAACCAGTACATTTATTCGAAGCTGCTCAGACAGCCATATTTGGTGCATTTGCTGGTTGCCCTGAAACATCCGTCACAACAAATGATTGACGTGCTGGAATCGTGAAATATTTATCATAATCAGCTCCAATAGTTGGAGGACTCGTACTGACATTGATTGCAGCGGAAGGGCTGGATCCGATCGCAGTATAAACAGGAATCGCACCTCACTGAACTGGTACGACATTTCCACTTGCATCAACACCAAGTGGATTGGTTGCTCATGAAGTATAAAGTGGACTACTGGAAGTCAATTGAGTGAATTTCATACCTGAAAGATTCGAAACTCCAGAATTCAGTTCGAATTTCACACTCGGATTTTGAAGTCAGATTCAGATATTTCCACCACTTCCATAGATCCAATTTCCTATATTCAGCTGATTCGAAGAAGTTGGACTCGGAAGTTGTACAGCATATCAGATAGCGATATTATTTGAGCCTGAAGTGATTCATGAGCCAGCACTGGAACCAAGAGCCGTATTGTTGGAGCCAGTGGTTCCACCAAGAGAAGCATCACCGATGGCAGTGTTATTGGAACCACTTATATTTGCATCGAGTGTTTGGTATCCCAAAGCTGTATTCGAAATTCATGTGGTATTCAGATAGAGTGATTGATATCAGATGGCTACTTGATTCGAAGAAGTGGTAGAATATAAAGACTGATATCATATTCCCACATTTCCAGACACGGAACTTCCAGCAACTGCACGAATCGATTGATATCCGATCGCGACATTATTATTTCCTGTCGAAAGATTATACAGGGCTTGTGGTCACTCAGCAACATTATCCACACCACTTACATTGGAATAAAGTGCTTGATATCCAACTGCATTATTCCAGTTTCCACCATTATTATTAAAAAGTGCTTCCTGTCAGAATGCTGAGTTATTAAATCCTGAAGTAGTTTGCCTCAGTGAACGATATCAAAATGCACTATTCGAATACCCTGTCGTCACCGTAAATAAGCTCTCACCTCCGATTCCTGTATTTGCATTTCCAGTTAAGCTATACTTCACGGCTCCGATACCAACTCCGATATTATTGACTCATCGAAAATGGAGAAGCGTCGTCGCTCCTGACCATATTTCGAGTTTGCTCGTAGGAGTAGCATTTCCGATTCAGATGTTCGTTCCATCATCGAAAATCTGAGAACTATAAAGTCCAGTTCATCCCGTTCAGAATTTAGAAATATAGTTTTGAGTTCAACCTGTGATTCCAGTAGCGGTGACAAAAAGTGCAGTATTTCACCATGAAGCGAGTCCATTCGCATCAGAAGTCAGGATTTTTCCAACTCCTGGAGAACCACCTGCAATCAGTAATTGTCCAGAAAGATACAGATTATTCCAGCGCTGACTATTGGATCCTATATCACGATAGATTTGTGGAGCTCATATATCTGGAAGAAGTGATCCAGAAATAGAAATATTATTCACACTTCGATTGACGATCTTATCAACAAAAAGACTTCATGAAACCGTGAGATTTCATACAAATCTTCCATCCCCATTCACATCGAACTTAAAAAGAGGAGATGCAGTTGAGATTCCTATGTTTGTACCGTCATCAAAAATCTGAGAACTGTAGAGACCAGTTCATCCAGTTCAGAATTTAGAAATATAGTTTTGAGTTCATCAGAGGATTCCTGTTG